>JBIOXX010000215.1:0-4121 GCA_044869875.1 bacterium
AATCGCCAAGATAAAGAAAATGAAGGTCACGCAACCCATCACCCAAAGAAAAGCGCCGCCCATCTGCTGATCGGTCGTTGGATCGAGTCCCCAGTTTTGGCGAATCAGCGTGCCGAGTCCGAGCGGATCTCCCATTTGGCTGTATTTCGGATAAAGACCCGGCGGAGCAAAGGTGATGAGGACGGCCAGCAAGGTGTGAGCGGCGCAAGCGCTGAACAAATAAGCAACCGCCGAAAAGGGCTTGAGTCGAAAGCTCTCGATCGGGTCGAGGATGGCGTTCCAAAAGACGGTGGCAGCGGCGATGAAGCAGAAATGCTCCAGCGCATGGGCAGCGCGGCTCTCCAAGGTCCAGTTGAAAAGGATGGGCCAATGCCAAACCCACATCGTTCCGACACCGATGCTCCAAGCGACGATCGGATCGCCGAGTATGCCGGCGATCTTTCGCAACAAGGGATAGCGCAAAAGACGGCGAGCACCGGATTTCGGAATCCCGATCAAGAGCAAGGGCACCGCCACCACTTCCAAGAGCAAGTGCTGCAACATGTGAACGCTGAAGAGATAGTCCTCGGCGATGGCGGCGATCGGGGAGCCTAAGGCGAGGAAAAGAACGGCGCAGCCCAAGCTAAAATAGAGGGAGTGGCGGTCCCAGCGGCCGCGCCTCAAGGCGAAGTAGATCAACGCCGTCGCCAAGATCCCAGCCACCGCCCAAGGCTCGCGAAACCAGCCTTGAAGAAGTAGTTCGGAAAAAGCCGGCTCGGCCGGCGGATGGGCCGATAGATGCGCTAGTACCATAGATACACCACCGTGAAGATGACGATCCAAACTCCGTCGACGAAATGCCAAAAATAAGAAATCGAGTCGACCGCCGCCGGCTTCACCCGCTGGGCTTCGGGGCTCAGCGAAAGCCCGAGCAAGATGCCGATCATCGTTAGGCCGATCAAGACATGGAGGCCATGGAAGCCGGTCAAGGTGAAGAAGCTGGCTCCGAACAAATCCCGGCTCACGCTAACTTCGCGATGAACCAGTTCCCACCATTCGGTAGCTTGGCCATAGAGAAAGGCCGCGCCCAGTAAAACTGTCACCGCCAACCAGAACGAGACCGCTCGGCTCGGTTTCTCCCGCCAGGCCCGGTGGGCCAGGCCGATCGTGACGCTGCTGGCGATGAGGAAAGCCGAAAAGACCGCGGTGCGCATCGGGTCGAGCAGCTGGCTTCCGCCCTGGCCCCAACCCGGCGTGCCGTGAAAAACTCCGTAGACCAAGATCAGCAGCAGGAAGAAGAGCGCCTCCGAGCCGAGAAAGAGCAGCATGGCTAGCTTGTTCTTTTCCATCAGCGGCTCCTCCAATCAGCCTTATCGGGATGTTCCAGGTCCCAGAGCGGTCGCCGGCCGCGAATTCGCGGCACCCGGTCGAAATTAGTCTCGGGTGGCGGCGAGCTAGTCAACCACTCCAAGGTCCAGCCCTTCCAAGGGTTCTCCCCTGCCCTCGCCCCCCGCTTGAGGCTCCAAAGGAAGTTGATCACGAAGATCAAGCTCGCCAGTCCCATCAACATCGCGCCGATGCTGGAAATCATGTTGAAAAGATTCCACCACGGATCGGACAGGTAGGTGTAAACCCGCCGCGGCATCCCGAGCAGTCCGAGGAAATGCTGGACGAAAAAAGTCAGGTTGAAGCCCACGACCATCAACCAAAAATGCCAGCGGCCGAGCCTCTCGCTCATCATCCTCCCCGTCACCTTGGGATACCAATAATAGGTTCCGGCGAAGACCGCGAAGGCCGAGCCGCCGAACATCACGTAGTGAAAATGGGCGACGACGAAATAGCTGTCGGTGAGCTGTTGATCGATGGGAACCGCGGCGAAGGCCACGCCGCTCAAGCCGCCGATGGTGAACTCAATCAGGAAGGCGATGGCGAAGAGCATCGCCGTGCTGTAGACGATCTTCCCGCCCCACATCGTCGCGATCCAATTGAAGATCTTCACCCCGGTCGGCACCGCGATCAGCATACTGGCAAGGGCGAAGACGTAGTTCAGCCCCTGCCCCAAGCCGACGGTGAACATGTGGTGGGCCCAGACGCCGAAACTCAAGAAAGCGATGGCCAGGGTGGAGCCAGCGATGAACTCGTAGCCGAAGATCGGCTTGCGCGAAAAGACCGGGATAACCTCGGAGATGATGCCGAAGGCCGGCAACACCAGGATGTAAACCTCAGGGTGGCCGAAGAACCAGAAGTAATGCTGCCAGAGCAAGGCCGAGCCGCCGGCCTGGGGAATAAAGAAGCGGGCCATCAACTGGCGGTCGATAAAAAGCAAGATCGAAGCGGCGTTGAGCGAGGGCAAGGCGAAGATCGTCAGAAAGGCCGTGATCAAGACCATCCAAACAAAGAGCGGCAGCCGCTTGATCGTCATGCCCGGCGCCCGCATCGTCAGGATGGTCGCCGCCAAGTTCACCGCCGTCGCCATGCTCCCCGCGCCCAAGCCCAAGATGCCGAGGCACCAATAATCCATTCCGGAGCTCGGGCTGTAAGTTTTGGCGGTCAAAGGCGCGTAGGCGAACCAGCCGGCATCGGGCGCTCCGCCACTCAGGAAACTGAAATGAAGGAAGAGCGCGCCGAAGAAAAAGATCCAGTAACTGAAGGCGTTGAGCCGCGGGAAGGCCATGTCGCGGGCGCCGATCATCAAGGGCACCAGGTAGTTCGCAATCCCGAAGAGCCAAGGCATCAGGACCAAAAAGATCATCGTCGTCCCATGCATGGTGAAGAGCTGGTTGAAAAGGCCGGGCGAGAGAAAGTGATTGTCCGGAAAGGCAAGCTGGATCCGTATCAGCAGGGCCTCGCTCCCGCCGACCAGGAAGAAGAAGATCGAAGTCAGTATATAAAGGATGCCGATCCGCTTGTGATCGACGGTGGCGAGCCAGCCCAAGGCACCATGATGCATCGCGACGACGTCGGGGCTTTTGGGAAGGCTATCGCTCAAGAGCGACTCGCTCATGGCGCACCTCTCAGATAATCGGTCAGGGCCGCCGCTTCGGCGTAGGTCAGGCCGAGATTCGGCATCTGACTTCCGGGCTTGAAGCGATGCGGATCCATCAGCCATTGAATCAGGTTTTCGCGGTTATTTTCCAGAATACCCGAAGCCAGGGTTCGGCGCAGGGCAAGCTGTTTTAAATCCGGGCCGGCCTCGGTCGAGTGGCAAGTGATGCAAGTCCGCTGGGTATAGAGCTTGAAACCCTCAGCGGCCGGGCCCTCGACCGGAACGACGACCGGCTGGGACAGTTTTTCCTGCCAGGCCAAATATTCGGCCTCGGATTCGGCGATGACGTTGATTCGCATGCCGGCGTGCTGGACTCCGCAAAATTCGGCGCAGACACCGGGATAGACGCCGGCGCGGTTGGCTTCGAGATAAAGGTAATTCGAGCGGCCGGGAATGAGGTCCATCTTCCGATTCAGGGCCGGGACCCAGAAGCTGTGGATCACGTCGGCGGCCTCGAGTTTTAGCAAAAGCCTCTCGCCGACCGGAATATGCAGCTCGTTGGCGGTCAGAATTCCTTTTTCCGGATATTCAATCTGCCACCACCATTGGTGGCCGGTCACGACGATGTCGGGTTTGCCGGGCTCGGCGCTGGGATCGATGGCGTGCATCGTTCTTACGGTGAAAACGAAGAGCGTCAGGACGATGAGCAGCGGAACCGCGACCCAGAGGATCTCGAGCTTGGTCTTGCCGTGGATGCGTTCGGGTAGGTGATCTTTCGGCAGTTTTCGTGAGCGCCAAAGCGCGAGGAAGACCAGGATCGTCACCAAGCCGAAGATTGCAATCGAAAGCCAAAGCATCCCCACGGAGAGACCGTGAATGGCCAGCGCCTGCGGAGAGCTCGGTTGAAGCATCGACGGGGACAATTCCACCCCCAGGCTTGGGTTTTGCTTGGACGACTTGGCAAAGCTAATGGAATTAGTGGGTTGGGTCAAATAAAGAGGGGGTTGGCTTGGTGCCAGCCTTGCAGTTCTGCCCGGGAAGGGTCCGGGCACATTCTCCTCCGGGCCGGTCCGGATCCCTAGAGCCGGGATCCGGCCCTACGTCGAGCCATCGATATCTATCACAGGCTTTAAGGAGATCGATGTCTCGAAGACCC
>JBIOXX010000216.1:0-2444 GCA_044869875.1 bacterium
ATCGGCTATTGGATACTGGCTTGGGCCAAGCCCGAATAGGGCCGTCTTCTCGATTCAAATCTTCTAAATTTCCCGATGCAATCGCAGGCTGATCACTCGCTGGTCTTGCTTGACGTACTGCAGATCCAAGTAAGTTTCGTAGATCCGCGCCGACTCGCTTCGATAAGCCGAAGGATCGATCTTATTCAGCCCTTCGACGATCGCGTTGAGATCTTGTTCCAGCGCGGACCGCTCGGAGGAGAGGGCGTTTCGCTCGGCGGGATTCGCCAAGACTCGAAGCGCCATGGCGAAGGCCTGAATGTCGAGGGTCTTCAGGCGCTGAAGGAGGGCGCCTTTCGAATCGGGCTTTGGAGCAGCCGCCGGCGCCGCTTGCGGCGCGATTTGCGGCGCGGCGGCGGGGGTGCTGGCGACGGGGGCGCTTGCGGCAGGTGTGACGGGCCTGACCTGCTTCACCGGTTCCAAGAAAGTCTCGTCGGGATTCAGCGAATAGAGATCGGACTCTTGAATCCAAGCCTTGGGTTTTTTATCGACTTGGATTTGAGCCCAACCCGATTGGCGCGCCGTCACTGTCAGGACCGAGCCGCGCCGGGCGGAGCTTCGTTGGGGAGAGGCAAGGTCCGGTGTTTGGTAATAAGAGGATTTTGAGTTTTTGACGACCCGAACCTCGATCCATGGGCCGGCCTTAGTCTTGTCGAGCAAGGCGCCTTCTCCCTGGCCGAGCTTCGGACGGAGGGCGGTGCAGTCCCGACTCAAATGTTCCAGCCTCAATAGCGCGCTGGGCTGACCCTTGTCGGCGGAGAATAGGGTGAGCTGCCCGGGAGTCACGAGCGATTGGCGGTCGCCCGGTTGCCAGGCCTGAATAGCATACTTATCGCCCTGCAATTTGCCTGAGAAATAAAAGGTGCACTCGCTGCTGGGCAGGTTGGGGGGATCATCGATTTCGGAATAATAGCCGGTGACCGTGCCTTGGGAAGGGTCTACGCCAAGAGTCAATTTCTGGTAGATCCCGGAGAGCGGCGACGTCGGCTGCGCCTGCAGCCAAGCGCTGGAATGAAGGCAAACGGCAAAGGCCATCAGGAACAGTTTTTTCATGCGGCATTTATGGCACGGAGCCGCTTTTGGAAGGAAACGAAAATTCGGCGCCGCAAGATCAGCTAATCCCGCCTTCCAAATGCTATACAATGGGCGCCGAAGAGCTGTCGTGAATGCCCGGTCAAAAGTCAGGGGCTAATGGAGGTTGTTTGAAATTTCACTTCAATAAATTTTGGGCGGTGTTGGCCTTGCTTTGGCTGTATACCGCCTTCAAAGCTGCGCAATTGTGGCCGGCCCATCCGATCTTGGCCCCGGCCTTGATCGTTCCCTGGTTTGCCGCGATGCTAGCTTGGCAATTCGTCTATCGCGCCGACTCCAAGGTTCTCGAGAAGAACTGGTTTAGGTCCTTGGCTTGGCTGGGTTCGCTGACGATGGGTATTTGGGCGCCTTTCATCCTATTTTCGATCCCGCTGGATTTTCTTCACCTCTCGGCGGCGGCGTTGGGACCTTGGCTTCCTTGGTCTTTTTTGGAGCCGGAGCGGCGCCAGCAAATTTTTCATGATTTACGCCTCGGGCTGTTGACGGTCTCGGGCGCCATAGCGGTTTTAGGTTGGCTGGAAGTATTTCGCGGCCCCCGAACTCGGGAGGTGCAAGTTCCTATCAGGGACCTGGCCGAGGAATTGAGAGGGCTCAAGATCGTTCATATCAGCGATCTCCACGTCGGCCCGACAATTCGCAAAGAATACGTCGCCAAGGTGGTGCGGCGGGTGAACGAAGCTCTTCCCGATCTTATCGCGATTACCGGAGACTTGGTCGACGGCACCCCCGAGGCGATAGCGGCCCATTTGGCGCCGCTCGCGGGCTTGCAGGCCCGTCTTGGCGTGTTCTACGTCACCGGCAACCACGAATATTATTGGGGCGCCGAGGGCTTGATCGCCAAGGCGAGGAGCCTCGGGTTTCAGCCTTTGATCAATGAAAATCGGGTGCTCGAAGTCGAGGGCGCCAAGCTGTTGATCGGCGGGGTGACCGACTCATCGGCCGGCATGTTTATTCAGGAGCATAAGAGCGAAGCAGCCAAAGCGTTTAACTCCCCACATTTGAATCACCTAAAAATCTTGCTGGCTCATCGGCCCAGCGCCTGCATCGAGGCCGAACCCTTGGGCTTCGACCTCCAGCTCTCGGGGCATACCCATGCCGGCCAATTCTTTCCCTTCAGTCTCCTCGCTCCTTTGGTTCACAAGTACTATCGCGGATTGAATCGGCACGGACGGATGTGGGTCCACGTCAATCCCGGCACCGGCTACTGGGGACCGGCCAACCGCTTCGGGGTCGCCAGCGAAATCACTTTATTGCGTTTGATCAACCAATCCCGCCTTCCAACCACCTTCGATAGGGATTGAAGATCTTGACGA
>JBIOXX010000217.1:0-3138 GCA_044869875.1 bacterium
GTCGTGGTTCCCGCTCCTGCAGCGGGTCTCCGACGCGATCCGCCCCGGCGAGTTCGTGTACGACGTGCTGTACGTGCTGCTCATCGTCTTCTTCGCCTACTTCTACACGGCGGTGACCTTCAACCCGGTCGACGTGGCCGACAACCTGAAGAAGTACGGCGGGTACGTGCCCGGCATCCGCCCCGGCAAGACCACCGCCGACTACATCGATCGCGTCCTGTCGCGGATCACCCTGGGCGGAGCTCTCTACGTGGCCGCCATCTGCGTTCTTCCCGAGATTTTGATCACCCGCTTCGGCATTCCTCAATCGCTCGCAGTCACCTTCGGCGGCACCTCGCTGCTGATCGTCGTCGGCGTGGCGATGGATACCGTCGCTCAAATGGAATCCCACCTCCTGACCCGGAATTACGAGGGCTTTCTCGGCGCCAAGGCCGGCAAGTTCAAGGGCAGAAGGGCGGCGATCCGATGATCTTGATCCTGTTAGGAGCGCCGGGCGCCGGCAAAGGCACCCAGGCCAAGCTGCTCCAGGAGAAACTCAAAATTCCGCAGATTTCCACCGGCGACATGCTTCGGGCGGCCAAGCAAGCCAAGACGCCCTTGGGCCTGGAAGCCGAAAGCTACATGAACGCCGGCAAGCTGGTGCCCGACGAAGTGGTCATCGGTTTGATTCGCGAGCGGCTCAAGAATCCCGATACGGCTCAGGGCTTTATCCTCGATGGTTTTCCCCGCACCGTGGCCCAGGCCGAGGCTTTGAGTCAGGTTTTGGGCGAGTTGGGCCGGAAGCTCGACGTCGTCCTCAATCTCGAGGTTCCAGAGCAGGAATTGGTCGAACGGCTTACCGGCCGGCGGACTTGCCCCAATTGCGGCGCCGGGTATCATCTGAAATTCTCGCCGCCGAAACACGACGAGATTTGCGACCGCTGCGGGACGGCCCTGATCCAGCGCGAAGACGACCGCGAGGACACGATTCGGCACCGCCTCAAGGTCTACAACGACCAGACCGCGCCCTTGGTGAAGTATTACGAAAAGACCGGGCAGCTAAAGCCCAGAGCCGGGATCGGCTCGACCGATGAAGTTTTTCAACGACTGCTCCAGAGCCTGCCTTGAAGCTAGGGCTGGCGCCGGAGGCGCCGGACAGACTACAATGCCCGCTTGGTGAAAAAGTGATTACCCTGAAGTCCAATGATGAAATTGAGAAAATTCGCCGAGCCGGGCAGGTGGTGGCTGAGACCATCCTCCACGTTGCCGAATCGGTGAAGCCGGGGGCGACGACCTTGGATTTGGATCGGATTGCCGAAGAGTTCATCGTCGCCAAGGGCATGATTCCGGCTTTCAAGGGGATGTATGGCTTCCGTCACACCCTTTGTTTGTCGATCAACGAAGAGGTGGTCCACGGAATCCCCTCCAATAAGCGGGTTTTGAAGGAGGGGGACATTCTGGGGGTCGACTGCGGAGCTGTTTTCGAGGGGTTTTATGGCGACAGTGCCCGGACCATCCCCTGTGGGAAGGTCAGCCCCGAGGTCCAAAGGCTGATCGCGGTCACCCGAGAGTCGCTCAACCGGGGCATCGAGCAGATGCACCCCAATAAGCGGCTTTACGACATCGGGGCGGCGGTCCAGGCCCATGCCGAGGGGGCCGGCTTCAAGGTGGTCAAAGAGTACGTCGGCCATGGGATCGGAAGGGCCCTCCATGAGGACCCCCAGGTCCCCAATTACGGCACTCCGGGCACCGGAATGAGGCTCAAAACCGGGATGGTCCTGGCGATAGAGCCCATGGTCAACATTGGGGGCGAAGAGACGTACATTTTGGACGACGGCTGGACCGTGGTCACCAAAGATGGCAGTTATTCCGCCCACTTCGAGGACACCATTGCTATTACGGAAAATGGGCCGGAAATCTTGACTCGCTTGGAATAAATGGGTATAGAGCCGGACCTTTTCGGAAAGGGCCTTTCGGAGTTGTAACCACTTGATATGTCAAAGGAAGAATCAATAGAGGTTGAAGGAGTCGTGCTTGAGCCGCTCCCCAACGCCATGTTCAAAGTGAAGCTCGAAAACGGCCATCAAGTGTTGGCACACATTTCTGGAAAGATGCGCATGCATTTTATTAAGATCTTGCCCGGAGATAAAGTGAAGCTTGAGCTTTCACCTTACGATCTCAGCCGCGGCCGGATCACTTACCGCGCGAAGTAGAAGCCAGGAGAAGAGAGAGTTTTTTATGAAAGTTCGTTCCTCCGTCAAAAAGATTTGTCCGAAGTGCAAGGTCATCCGCCGCGAGGGAGTCCTCCGCGTGATCTGCGAAAACCCTCGGCATAAACAGAAACAAGGATAAGTTTAAGCATGGCACGCATCGCGGGAGTCGATCTCCCTAGCAAAAAAAGAATCGAAGTCGCGCTTCAGTACGTCTTCGGCATCGGCAAGAGCCGGGCCAAGGAAATCCTCAAGGAGACCAATATATCTCCCGACCTTCGGGCCGAAAAGCTGAGCGACGCCGAAGTGGCCCAGATCCGCGCTTACATCGACGGAAATTTCAAAGTGGAAGGCGACCTTCGCCGCGACGTCTCGATGAACATCAAGCGTCTCGTCGATCAAGGAACCTACCGCGGACAGCGCCACCGCAAGGGCCTTCCGGCCCGCGGCCAACGCACCAAGACCAACGCCCGCACCCGCAAAGGTCCGCGCAAAACCGTGGCCGGCAAGAAGCAGGCGCCTTCGAAGGGATAATGAATCATGGCTAAGGAAAAAGAAGCGGCGGCTCCGGCAGAAGCGGCAGCCAAGCCCGGCAAGAAAGTCAAAAAGAAGAAGAAGGTTCGCAAGAACGTCGCCATCGGCGTGGTTCACATCAATGCGACTTTCAACAACACCATCGTTACCGTCACCGACCCGACCGGCAACGTCATCGCCTGGAGCACCTCCGGCGCAAAAGGTTTCAAGGGTTCGCGCAAGAGCACTCCCTTCGCCGCGCAGATCGCGGCCGAAGACGCCGTTCGCAAGGCGATGGAGCATGGCCTGCGCAGCGCCAGCGTTTTGGTGAAAGGCCCGGGTTCGGGCCGTGAGTCGGCCTTGCGGGCCATTGCCAACGCCGGAGTGCGGGTGACCAGTATTCGCGACGTGACGCCGATTCCGCACAACGGCTGCC
>JBIOXX010000218.1:0-8001 GCA_044869875.1 bacterium
GTCGATCGCTTGGTGCCTGACCGCCGCGATCTTCTTCCTCTTGCTGAAAAATCTGGGCTCGCGCTCCGGCGGCTTTTGGGCCGGTACGCTGCTCGGCGTCGGCGTCCTGATCCATCCTATGATCGCCTTCCGGGTCGGGACGATCCTGATATTTTTCCTGCCGCTGGAATTGCTCCGCCGCTTCGTCTTCGGCCAGAAGGTCAAGGAGCTGCTCATCGCCGCAGCCTGCTTTCTTTTGGGCGCGGCGATTCCGCTGGCGCTGTGGCTGGGTCCGCTCTTGCTGCGCTATCCTTGGGAAGAAACTTATTCCTACGATTACATCGTCGCCAATTTCTCCAAGGTCGCGCCCCGCGGCGTCGACTACCTCAAGCGTTTGCAAGAGGTTCACTTCGGGCTGCTCGATCTTTATTACTGGACCCTCGGCAACGCCGGTTTCTTCGCTTACGTCACCGCGCCGCTCGGATTATGGGGAATGTGGGTTCGGCGCCGCGAGCCGATCGCGGCGCTCTGGCCGGCTTGGCTCTTGGCGATGGCCGGCGCGGTGATTTTCAAATACCTGCCCAACCCTTACCGCTACTTCGAGTATTTCTTCTTCGGCCTCTTGGTGGGCGCGGCGCTGGGGCTGGGGACCTTGCTGCGCTCGCTGAAGCCGCCGGCCTGGACCTTGGCGGCGGTGATGTTCACGATCCTGCTTGGGCCGACGCTGCGGCTCGATTACTTTCCGAAGTACCGGACCGCGCTCTCGATGTACGGCGAGAAGGAGCCCAATCAGCGGAGCCTGCTTCAAGCCGAAATCAATGCCGAGGGTTATTTGAAGGCCAAGTCCGCCGGCAAGCTCGACCAAGCCTACGGTGGAATGCGCAATTACCTCTGGTCGCGGCAGAAGAAGGTCTGGGACATCCACGTCAAAGTGATTACACCTTAATGTTGATAATCCCGCGTATATCCATTAGAAATTTGCCACCCCTGCTGCAAGGAGTCCGAATGCGACGTTCTATCTATTTGAAAATATTGATGATTTTACCTTTCCTGGCGCTGCCCCAGGTCCTGAGGGCCCAAGCCGCCAAGCCTCTCCTCGACAGCAAGATCGTCTTCGCGCCCGACGGCACCGCCAAGGTCAGCTACAACGATTACGGCAGCAAGGCCGAGGCTCTCGAAAGCTCCAAGATCGAATCGACTTTGATTTTTTACGCTTTGGCGATGAACAAGGTCGATCTCGACACCAGCAAGGCCTTGATGAGCCAAGTTCAGGGCGCGGTCAGCAAGATCGCCACCGAGCAAGGCATGGTCCGGGCCGACATTATCAAGGGCAATCCGATGCTCAAGCCGGTGCAGGGCGCGGCCGCCGAGCAGACTGTAAGCTTGGCCTTCGCCGAGCTGCCCGGCAAGGGCGGCCACAGCCTCGATCTGAAGCCCGAAAACATCGACACCAAGTACCTCGCTCCGGCCACGCTCTATCTCATTCAAGACCAGGTGAAAAATCTCTCGGAGAGCGGAGTCCGCTTGCTGGTCCTGTCGATGGGCGGGATGAACAAGTGGTATCGCGAGATCGGCAAGGCCAGCGATCCCGATAGCGTCGGCAAGGCCCCGAGCTACGCGCTCGGCCTGGCGGTGGATATTTTGCAGAAACTCGCCGGTAGTAGCGGCAAGAAAGCCCAATAGGAAAAGGAGAAGCCATGCGTCGTCCCTACTCTTTAATTTTATCGTTTCTGCTTCTGGTCGCATTTGCGGCCCCGGCCTACTCGCAAGTCGTCGTGCCGGGCGGAAGCATCAAGCCTGAAGGCGATGGTGGCGGCACTCCGGCCGGCGGTGAGACGGGTGCGCCCAAGAAGAAAAAACGCGCGGCTCCGTCCGCTTCGGTGCTGAAATCCGGCGAAAGCTTCATGATCCAGATGGCGACGGTTTTGAGCAGCGGCCTCACCAAGCCCGGCGAGACCGTTTACTTCACCGCCAGTGAAGACGTCGGCAAGGGCCGACCGGTCATCTCGAGCGGCGCGGTCGGCAAGGGCACGGTCAAGGAAGCCAAGGCCGACAAGAAGAAGGGAGCCTTGCTCGTCACCCTCGATTCGATCGAGGCGGTGAGTGGCGAGAGCGTCTCGCTTGGCGGCGACGTCAGCGTCGAAGGCCAGGGCGGCCAGGCGGCGGTGGCGGTCGGGGATCGCTTTACCGCGACCCTTGACGAGAAAGTCGTCGTGCGCGGCAAGCCCAAGAAGCCCGAAGAGATCTTCGTCGACAAGAAGGCCAGCGCCGAGATCGTCGGCAAGGGCGTGAAGGTCGACATCAAGAAGGGCACCGCCAAGGGCTCGGTCGACGTCCTGCTCGAAGCTCCCCGCGGCATGACCTTGGATGACGTCAACACCGGCAGCGTCGTGCTTTACCGGGTGAATAATTTCATCATTCCCAACCCGGTTCCGCTCTCCGGCGCCAAGGCCAAGACCGGCGATCGCAACAAGAACGGAATCCCCGACATCGCCTTGAGCATCGGCGCTTGGGACTTCATCAAGACCCAACCCCGCGGCAACAACACCCTGACCTTCCGGGGCCGGCTCAAGAACGGCGAGCCCTTCGAGGCGACCAGCGGGGCGAGCATCGATTATTAAGATTTTGCCTAGGGCATAAAAAAACCGGCCTTAGAGGCCGGTTTTTTTTTGATCAATACAAGTAGTAATCCCCGCCGCCGCTGTAGAACCGCGGATCGGGAGCCACGACTCCTCGCGGGATCGGCGCGCCGTTCATGTAGTAGTTGAGAACCGCGGGGTTGGAGGGGCTGCCCGGATTTTGCAAGGCCGGGTTGGGCGAGTAGCCCGGGTAGCCATAACCGTAGGCCGGGATATAGCCGCCGTAAGGCACCGGCGGGTAAAAGCCGGGGTAACCGTAGCCGTAACCGCCGTAATAAGGCCGTCCGACCATCACCGTTCCCTGGGCCAAGGCCGATGCCGATAACCCCAGCAGGCCGATTCCCAATAGGCTCATCGTCAATCTTTTGCGGATGTTCATAGCTCCCTCCGTGAGATAGCGCCCCTGCCGTTTGCGTCATTCTGAGGACCCGAAGGGACGACGGCCCTTATACCCATCAAGGCAGTCGCAGGTCCTTCGCTTCGCTCAGGATGACAACCTAGCCAGCAATAAAGTTACACCAACTAAGGGCGCTTTTCGAGGGCGACGTAGTGCTGGTCCTTGGGCCCGACGTAGTCCTCGCGGGGCCGGATCAGCCGGTTGTCGGCGTACTGCTCGAGGACGTGGGCGCCCCAGCCGGACATGCGGCTCATGGCGAAGAGCAGGGTGAAGAGGTCGGTGGGGATGCCGAGGGTGTAATAGACCGAGGCCGAGTAGAAATCGACGTTGGCGTTAATCTTCTTGGTCTCGATCATGTAGTCTTCGATCTTCTTCGACATCTCGTACCACTTGAGATTGCCGGTCGCGAGGCTGAGCTGCTGGCTCATCTTGCGGAGATGGGTCGCCCGCGGATCCTCGGTGCGGTAGACGCGGTGGCCGAAGCCCATGATCTTCTCGTGGCGGTCGAGCAGGGCCTTGACGAAGGCGACCGGATCCTTGTCGCCGATCTCGAGCAGCATCTCCATCACCCGCTGGTTGGCGCCGCCGTGGAGCGGGCCTTTCAAGGTGCCGATGGCGCTGGTGATCGCGCTGTAGACGTCGGAGAGCGTGCTGGCCGTCACCCGGGCCGCGAAGGTCGAGGCGTTGAAGCCATGGTCGGCGTGCAAGATGAGGGCGATGTCGAAGACTCGGTTGCTGGTCGGATCGGCCTCTTTGCCCTTCAGCATGTAGAGGAAGTTGGCGGCGGTGCCGAGCTTGTCGTTGGGCGCCACGATCGGCTGGCCGCTGCGCAGCCGTTGGAAGGCGGCGACGATGGTCGGAAGCTGGGCGATGAGCCGGATCACCCGGACCCGGCTGGCCTCGAGCGAATTATCCTCCGGCGTCGGATCGTAGGAGGACAGGGCCGAGACGCAGGTGCGGAGGGCGTCCATCGGCTCGGTGGTCTTCGGCAACATCTTCAAGACCTGGAGCGCGCCGTCGGGAATGTTCCGCTGCGACTTCAGGCTTTTGTCCAAATCGGCCAACTCCTGCTTGTTGGGCAGGCGGCGATTCAAGAGCAGGTAGACGACCTCCTCGAAGCTGGCGTTCTCGGCCAGCTCGTGGATGTTGATGCCGGCATAGACGAGCTCGCCCTTATCCCCATCGATGAAGCATATCTCGCTCTTGGCGACGACGACGTCTTTCAGGCCTGCTTGAATCTCGGACATATTCGAAAAACCCGTTTAAAATTAAGGTGAACGACAGGTCGCGACCTTATTCCACAAGTATTTCAAATATGCAAAAAAAACAGTAGGTCAATAAGCCGTGCAGTACTGGCGGCCTAAATACCAATGACATTGAGGGGTTGGACCCTGAGCGGCGACGAAGTACACTGGACTTTGCCGGTATGGCAGCGGTCGATAGGCGACCGGACCGCCGTGGCAGTAACGGTGGCCGTGCTTCCAGTGGCAATGGTAAGAACTGTACCGATTGCAGGCCTGGGCTTCGGATGAAGTCATCGCGAAGCTGAAGGCGCTAAGCAAAGACAAGGCGGTAATTAAGAGGATTTTTTTCATAAGATGGCCCCGGAAGGGGGGAGTACGGAACCCTTCCATTTAACAGTGGATTCAATTTTTCGGTCTTTAGTTAAACGGATGTCCAAACTACGAACAATATTGATGGCTTTCCTCCTGATCGGAGGCATCGGGATGGCCGAGGCCAATGAGCCTTTCGGCGGTGTCGGTGTCGCGCTCGATCAGGATCCGCAAAATCCCGGCGGCTTCGTCGTGACGACGGTTACGTACAAATCTCCGGCCGACAAGGCCAAGATTCGACGCGGCGATCGCTTGCTCAAGATCGATGGCATGGACGTGGCGGGACAGAATCTCCAACAGCTCGCCGATAAGATCCGTGGTCCGGTCGGCAGCACGGTGACGCTGACGATTTCCGGCGGCGGCGGTCTGCGCGACGTTCCGTTGATCCGGGCCCAGATCGCCGGTGGTCCGGTGGTGGCGATGCCGCCGCCCGGCGGCTCGACCGGTCCGACCAGCGGTGTCCCGGCGCCGGGCTCGGGCGGCGTCCAATTCACCCCCGCCGAAAAAGAGTTGATCAAAGGGAAGATTATGGGTTTGAAGACCGATCAGCAGCGCGAGACCATGTTGAACCTGCTGCAGGCCCTCAAGGAGGGCAAGATCACCAAGGAAGCTTTCTTGAAATTCTTGAGGACCGATTTCGGCGATGTCAACGCAGCCAAATAAACAACTCGAGACCTTTCCCAATCCCTATCCGGGCCGAGACTACGAGATTAAATTCGAGTGTCCCGAGTTCACCTGCCTCTGCCCCAAGACCGGCCAGCCCGATTTCGCGACTCTGCACATTCGCTATGTGCCGGATAAGACCTGCGTCGAGTTGAAGTCGCTGAAGCTTTATCTCTGGTCCTACCGCAACGAGGGGGCTTTTCATGAGGCGGTGACCAATAAGATTCTCGACGATTTGGTGGCGGCCACCAAGCCGCGGCAGATGGAGATCCTGGGCGATTTTTACGTGAGGGGTGGCATCCATACGACGGTCCGGGTCGGCTACCCCAAGCTTTCAGCTCCCTGAATAATCTCGACAACTTCAGATACAGAAGGCCGATAGGTCCTCGCCACAGAAATATTTAAGGATCTGCATGACACCCCCTCGAAGGCCAGGGCATCCCCCGATCCGCATCCCCGTCGCCACCTCAGGGGGAGGTTCGGTTTCGGGCACCGAGCCGACTCTGCTCGATATCCGTGTGCAGCCGAATCCGGCCAGCCCGGCGCCGCGCCGCCGCCTGCCTTCGCTCACCGAGATTTTGCGTCCCCGCCGCCTCAGTTTGACCGGTCAGACCGTCATCGTGGTCTTCAATGCCGCGGCCCGCGACGGCCGGATCAGCGGCGACCTGCCCGAGCTTCTACAAACCCTGCGCAACGCCGGAGCCAATGTCATTCCGGTCGAAACTCTTCCCGAATCCGATCCCCGTCGCGAACAAATCCGGGTGGCCACCGCCCAAGCCATGCAGGGCGGCCGCAAGTTCTTCGTCTTGTTGGTGGGCGGCGACGGCACCATCGGCGAGAGCATCGGCGAGGTTTTGCGGGGCAGCGGAGTTCCCTTCGAAGTCGCGGCCGGTCAAGCCACCGAAAGCCAAGCAGCGTCCGACCGCTCGACTTTCGTTTTAACCCGCAAGGGCACCGCCGCCGACAATGCGGTCCAGGTTGGCGCCCCGGCCCGAGCCCGCGATCTGCCGAAGTTCATCGCCAATTCGGTCGAGCTCGGCTTCCGTTTTCCGATCATCGACGGCGTCGAGGCCGGCACCCATTCGATGGGCTTTTTGGCCTCGGGTTATCTCTTCGCCCTCCGCCAACAGAATCGGGCGGCCAATCCGACCGGATTTTTCAACCAAGGCCTTTGGAGCTATCTCCGTCTTCTTCCCCATGCCATTTCCAACCGCTATGGCATGTTGGGCGTCGACGTCACCTTGACCCGCAGCAATTTAGCCGGCGAAGTTCTGGCCCGGGAAACCGTGTCCGGAGCCGAGGTTACGGTGACGCCGAACCGCATCATCGCCGGCGTCGGCGGTGTGCCCGGAGCTTGGGGTGAAACCAAAGTGGTCGTCTTGCCGCCGATGTTCCGCGGCGGCGGCTTCGCCTTGGCCGAGTACATCGGGCGCGGCTTGCTCACCAAACTCGGCCTTAACCTAGTTGGCCCGCGCAGCCGGCTTTGGACTTTGAGCCAGCGCCGCCAATGGGTGGTGAACCCCGGTGAGCAGGTCAAGGTCGAAGCGACCGTGCCCGACACGCTGACTTGGGATCTCTTCCGCGTTTACCAGGACTGGCGAATTCGTCACGGCCGGGCCGGCCCCGAGGCGCGAGTTCCGGCCGCCGGCCAACCCTTGCCGGTTCCGGCGCAACGCAACGGCGACGTGGTTTCTCCGATCTCGGAGTTCACGGTCCATGCCCCCACTTTTACGATCACCAAGCTGGCGGCGCCCAATTCGCTGGCGGTCCGTTTGGCCCGGGCGAGCTGGCTGGTCCGCGGCGAGACGCCGCTCATCAGCGACCAGCAGATGGTCGCCCACCATCCCGGCGACAATCCGTTGGTCGTCGACAACCAAGAGGGCCATCGCACGGTCCGGACTAATTTCCTCTCGATGCCCCGGCTTCACCGCTTGATGCGCCAGTATCAGATTTCGCCGGAACGGGCCGAGGGCCTGCTCACCGCCTCGCAGGGCGTCCGGACTTTCGCCGACTTGCAGCGGATGGCGACCGAACGCCTGACCATCGAGCATTTGCAGAATTGGCTCGAGACCGCCGCCGGTCGGAGTTGGGCGGCCCAGAATAACGACAGCCTCCAAGCTTTGCGCCAGCGGGCGCTCCGCGGCGGTCCGCCGCTGGCGATGGGCTTGGTCTCCTTGTTCGGCGCCGAGCGGCTGGCCGACATCGCCGGCTTGGATCCGGTGCGGCAGCGCGAGCTGCGCTTCGCCTTCGTGGTTTATCTTTCGCATGCGGTGAACTCTTCGACTCACGCCCTCTGGCAAGTCGCCGCCAACCGGATTTTACAGCAGCCCTATCACTTGGCCTCGATGCGCAGCGTCCGCGTCGCCGGCGAGCGCTTGGTGCAATGGACTTTCTTGGAGCGGCCGACGATGGCCGGCGCGATGACTCAAGCTTTGCTTCGCCAGAGCGGCTTGGAGGCGGGCTTCACCCGCGGCATTCTCAGCCGCGGCTTCTCGCTGGCGACTCTCTTGCCGCGGGCCGCTTGGGGAATGGGCCAGGGCTTGATCTTCAGCCGCATCGCCGAGCGCTTGGTTCGCGACGCGCCCGAGAATTCGCTGCTGCGGACTTATGCTCCGACCGCCGCCTTCTTTGCGCCCGACTTGGCGCGCTTGATCGCGCCGGCCCGAGCCGGCCGCTTTTTAGAAACGCGCCCGCTGCGCTTCGCCGCCCG
>JBIOXX010000219.1:0-7758 GCA_044869875.1 bacterium
ATACCGCCGCGTCGCTGCAGGTCTCATTGACCACGACGAAATCGGCGTTGCCGACCACGGCCGGAGCGGCGGAGATCGCCAATGGCTCGTTGCCGGTGTTGGTCAGCTGAGCGGTGAGCGGCGGTGAAGTCAGGCCTACGCCGACATTGCCGAAATCGAGGGTGGCCGGGCTGACCGAGGCGATCGCGCCCTGGGTGGCGCTGCCATCCACCAAGATTCCGGTGGGGCTCGTCGGGGCATCGCTGACGATGTTCAGAATATCGCTCGGGGAGCCGGGGGACACCGGAGTGAAAGTGACTTCGATGGTGCAATCGTTGCCCGGGGCGACCGGCCCACCGCCGACGCAGGTTTCGCCGGTGACGGCGAACTCGGCTCCGCTGACGAAAGACACCAAGCTCACGTTGAGGTCGGCGGTTCCGGTGTTGGTCACGGTCAAGATTTGAGGGACCGAGGAGTAGCCAACCGCCAAGCTGCCGAAGCTCAGGGAAGGCGGCGCCACCGAGATCGCCGGCTCGACGCCGGTGCCGTCAAGGTCGATGGTGTCGGGACTGGAGGCCGCATCGCTGACGATTTGAATGTCATCGGTGAGCGGGCCGGTGACGGTCGGGGCGAATTCGACGTCGATGGTGCAGGTGGCGAGAGGCGCAACCGGGCCCCCGGTGCAGGTTTCGTTGTCGATGGCGAAATTTGTTCCGAGCGTCACAGTGACGCTGGTGACGTTCAAGCCGGAAGTGCCGGTGTTCTCCACCGTCACCGTTTGGACAGCCGACGTGGTGCCGACCAGTTGGTCGCCGAAACTGAGAGAGGTCGGGCTGATCGAGGCGACCGGCTCAACGCCGTTGCCGTCCAGTGCCACGGTTTCGGGGCCCGTAGGATCGTCGCTCACGATGTTGACGGTGTCGGAAAACGGAGTCGCCGCGTCAGGGGTGAATTCAACCTCGAAGGTGCAAGTGCCCGCAGGAGCCAAAGCCGCGCCGTTGCAAGTGTTGGAAGTTATGGAAAACTGGGCTCCGGTAGCCAGGCTGACCGTAGTGACGTTCAGCGTAATCGCGCCGTCGGTATTCGTTAAGGTAAAAAGCTGAGGACCGGCGGTGGAGTTGACCACGACGTCGCCGAAATCGAAGCTGGGCGGTGCAACATCCACCTCTTGAGCCAAAGCGCGACCGCTTAAGCCGAGAGACGTGAATACCAAAGTCAGGCAAACGAGCGAAAGACGAGCGAGGTTGCGCATGAAATCCCCTTCAGACGATAGGCATTTGAATTTTTTTAGCGATCAATAGACTCCGGGCACAAAGCCGCTTAAAAAAAACGCGAGCTTTTTCCCCTTACCCGGATGATTGGAATGGAAAAGAATGATGCCGAAAAACGGTCCGAATAGTGCGCGAGATTAAAATCTTTGGCAAATAAATTTTTGCACAGGCTTCAGGTCAGACCGCTGAATCAAGCTGGGTGGTCATCGGCCGGTTTCGGCTTTCTTTTTGAGCAGAGTCTCGAGCGAGGGGTTTTTTTTGCCGTTCAGCCAAATCTCCCCCTTCTCCATGCGAAGATCCAAGCTCAAGGCATCGGCCTTGGGGTCGACGACGACGTAGGCGCCAACCAGCCCCAGGGCCATCGAGGCTCCGGACTTCATCTTGTCCATAAAAGCTTGCAGCTTGGAGAGCCGCTCGACCTTCAAATGAAAATCGAGCTTCGCCATATCCAAAGACAGCGGAGAATCTCCAGGCATCAGGGGTCGGTGGAAAGCTCCCAATAAAGCCAAAGTCGACAGCCATTGGTCGATCTTGGTCTGGGCCGATAAATCCAAATCGATGGCGAAAGCCTCGGACCCCAGATCCATCCGCCATTTCCAATCCAAACCGGCCTCGCGTTCGACGACTCCTTGGAGGGCCGCGGCGCTGGGCTGGGTCTCGGCGCCGACCCGCGCGGCGGCGACCAATTCGCGGTAGGGCAGCGGAAATTTGAAATCGAAGTCGATTTTTCCGTTTTTGACGTCGGGCGGAAAGCCGTCGTCGGCATGAGCGTCGAAATCGCCGGCCAAACGATAGTAAACGCTCTTTTCTTCGGTCCCGAATTGGAATTTCAGATCTCGATGCTCGCTGCGGTAGCCCGGCGCGGTCCAGGCCAAGCTTTGGAGACCGAGCTCGCCCCGCATCGTGTCGGGCAAATGGGCGATGTAGGGAATATAGAAGCGGGCCAAATCGGGATTCAAGTTGGCGGCCCCGCTCCGCGAGGCGTAGACCTCGGAGTAATATTGGATCGCCAAGTTCATCCAAGCTTCGTAGGTCAGACCGCGGTAATTCAACGATTCGTCGAAGGCCAGGCCGCGGAGCTCGAGCCGGCGCTGCTTTCCGTAAGCCGACAAGCCCTTGGCTCGGCCGGCCATCTTCCATCCATAGCCACCCTCTTCCCCGACATAGCCAACCGAAAAATCGGACGGCTCCATTTTAGCGCCGCCGGCCTCGCCGCTTTTTAAATCGAAACCGGCCCAATCGAAATCCAAACGGTCGATTCGAGGCCGAAGCAGGGAGAAGGTCGAGGGCAAGGCCGGCATTTTCCCCTCCGGCGTTCCCGGCAAGGCGTCCCACAATTCTTTCCAGCGCTGAAAAGTCCCTTCATCCCAGCGTGCGGCCACGCCCTCGGCGTGAAATTTCCAAAGCCCGACGTTGCCTTGAAGCTCTCGTCCTTGGATGGCGACGCCTTGGCTCCGAAAGTGGCTTCGCCATTTCCAATCGGCGCCGGCCGGCGTCAATCCGTAGCCCAACTCGGTCATACCGACCTGGACCTTCTCGGTCGAACTTTGAGGGACGCGCTTTTCCCAGGTGAGCCCCTCGAAGCGCAAATTTAGCTGAGCGGGGATCTTGCCCTCACCGGGCCGAAGCTGGAGCCAAGGCTCTTGGAAGCTCAAGAACTCGGCGGCTTCGCGAGTCTGACCCGGAAAGCGGAGATTTTTGGCGCTGACGCTGAGAATTTGATCGGGCAGGCCGAGCTCGAAGGCCAAGCGCTGAAACTCGATCTCGCCGCCGGCAGCGTCGCCGGCATCCAACACCAAGCGAAGGCCGACGCTGTCCCATAGGCCGGTCTTCAACCTCCCCTTTCCCAATTGCAGCGGAATTTTTCCGCCCCATTCGGCGGCATCGAGCCGGACTTCGGGAATTTCAAGATAAGGCTGAAGGCGCAGCATGCCTTGGACTCCACCGGCCGGCGGCGACAAGGTGAGCTTGAGACCAAAGGCTCGATAAGCCCCGCCGCTCGCGATGGAACGGAGCCGCTCGGCGGCAAGATGATAGCGGTAAGCGAAAAAACCCGCCGCCAACAAGACGACGAGAAGCAAGCCTGCGATCTTCTTCATGAAAACTCCCAGCTAGAAAATCAATTGAAGGGTCCGCAGCAAAAGCTCGTCGAAACCAAAGACGAAGAAGGCCAGTGGCAAAAAAGGGAGAGCCGCCGAAATCAACAGCGAAAAAAGCGTACCGAAGCCGAAGGGTGAGACCCTCATCCGGCGGACAATGTCGAAGCCGTTCGCCAAGTCGGCCAGCGATTGGAAATCCCCGCTCCCCAGCATGGAATCGTCGGCCGGCTCGCCCTGATGTATCCATTTCCGTTCGAAGGCGCCGGTGTATTTCTCGGCCAGGACGCCGAATTCGAGCAGACCCCGACGCTTGGCGAAGATTAAGCGCGGCATAAAGACAAAGAGCGGCGCCAAGAAAAACAAAGTAGTGAATACCACGTAGCCCAAAATCGCGTAGGCGAAAGAATTGATGACGGCGCCTTCGAAAAGAATCTTGCGAGCGAATAGACCGGAGAGCTGAGCCGAGAAGGCGAAAGCCAGGATGCCGAAATGGGACTGCCCGACCTCTAGAAAACCCAAGCCGGCCGCCAAGTCGGGATGACTCGGAGTGAGGGTCAATTTTAACCGCGAAACTCGGAGCAGCATGATGGCCCAGACGGCATAGCGCCAGAGCCAGCGCAGCATCAGGAAACGGTAGAAAGGCAAGCTTACCGAATAATACCAAATCCCGGCCCAATTCTTGGCGCCGCTCGCCGGATCGATCTCCCAATTCGTCACTCCGGGAGTGATATGCTCGTAGAGTTGCGAGCCCAGCTTGGTGGTGGCGAGGATTGCGACCAGAGCGATGATGAGTAATTCCGGGAAAAGCTTGCCGAGCCAACGATTGGTGTCGTCGGTGATGGCTCTTAGCTTGGGACGATCTTCCTCGCGGGCGATGCCCGAAGTTTCCAAATAATATACCACCGAACCCAAGCCCCGGCCGATGATCGGCTCAGCGATCAGCAGCAAGGGCATAGCGATTAGAAACCTGGCTTGGGTAGCGGGGTCATAAAGGAAGGGCACCCGGACCACGGTTTGCCAAGCCATTCCCTGGACGATGGAAGAGATGAAAAGCGGTAGCCAGGCCAAGACGAGAGCAAAGCCAATGCGCACCGCCACCCCGGGGATGCCGGGGTCGGCAAGCCGGGTCTTGGCGAAGAAACGATTGAGCAACCCGCCTTCACCGAGCGTGAATTCGGGATTAGGCTCATAAGCCGACTTCATAAGCTCACTCAGCTTTCGGCGCCGTCTGCCAGGGCCAGCGACCGTCGGTTTCGACCGACACCGACCAGCTCAGAAAGGTTCGGATCAGGACCAACAATCCGAGGGTGAGGACCTCTTGCATCGTCGGCCGGACCGTGACGGTGCGGATGATGTCGGCGGCGACTAAAAATTCCAAGCCCAGCTGCAACGATCGCCCGATCCGGATTCGATAGGAGCGGAAAACGCCATCCCCGCCCTTCCCTATTTGGAATAGACTGTAGATTCCGCCAAGCACCAAACCCAAAACGATGACAAGGACACCCAGCCCCTCGATGAGGGTCACCGCGTAATGGATGAAGGTTTTTAGGATTTCGGAATCCATCGAAACTCCATGCTAGGGCAGCCGCTTGACCGGTGGCGGCGACCAAGTTCCTTCCAGCATCTTCTGCATCGGGTAATAGATGCGCATTACGAGCTTAAAGCTTTTCGCCGGCGAGGGAAGCCAATTCGACTCTTTGTCGGCTCCCGGCGAATCCTTCTGAATGTAGAGATCCAAGGAACCGTCTTCATTGGTCTTGAGCGGGTCGCTGTCGAGAATGGCGTAACGAAGGATCGGATTGGCGACGAATTTCTCTCCCGGGCCGTACATCGTCACCGACCAAAAGCCCATTCCCGGCGGAAATTGTCCGTAATCGAAATGGATGACATAGCGATTGGCGCCATTCAAAGGCTTGCCTTCGGAATCAACCACGAGCGTCGGGATCAGCAGATCGTTCGGCAAATCGGCGCCCAAGTCCAACCAAGCCATCGCGGCGCGGAAAAGATATTTGGTGCCATAGGAGCCGAGGTCGCGCGTCGTAACCCAACCGTTCTCGACCTTGCCGATCTTTCCCTTGACCTCGGCGATCAGCTTAGCCAAGCCCGCCTTCGCCCCTTGTTGCAAGGCTTTGCCGGACTTAGGACCCAATGGCGCGACATCGAAAGGCTGACCGGGGACGATGCCGAGCTGGGCCAGCTTGGCGAGCATCGGGGCATCGGTGGCGGCCGGCGGGTTGGCCTTCATCAACTCGGCCAGCTTGGCGAAGAAAAGCGGCGCCTTCATCAACGCAACGTTTTTTCGCGCCGCCGGCTTGGCTGGGGCAAGGGCGACCGGCGAGCTGGCTTCCGCCTTGCCCCATTCGGAAAGCGGCGTCAGACGGTAAGCATCCTGAATTTGGTGGACCGTGGCATAGGTATCATTTTTGCCGCTGAGCTGGGTGCGGCCAAAAATCCAGGCCATTTGGGTCGGAGCGTCGATCCGCCGCAAGCCTTCGGGGAGGACGCCGTTCCAGCCCGGCCCGACGATGGCATAATCGGCTTGGGCGGTGGTGGAGGTTCGCGGACTGAGCGAGGTGAAGACTTCGCTCCAACCACTATGCATCGACAGCAGATAATAGCGAAAATTCGCGGCCGGAACGCTAAGAACCACCGGACCCTTGGAGAGGTCGAGCCAAGCGCTGGACTCCAAGGTATCAACGTTGGGATTGGCGATGTTTTTGGAGGAAGGGTCGGGGAATTGGCGCGCATGATAGAATTGGTTCGGCGCCTCGCGACTCGCATCCATCAAGACCAGGGGATAGCCGAAAATATAGGCTTCCTCGGCCAAGGCCCGGATCTCGGCTTCCGGCAAGGCCGCAACCAATGGCGACGGAGCGCCCAAAAACAAGATCGCCAAAAAATAAACCGCTCCCACGCGACGTAAAAATTTCATGGATTCCTCATCGATACCGGCCCTGATCGCCGGGATTGTTACTTGCCGGCCCGAACTTGCCAAGGAATTCCTGAAACAAAAAAGCCGCCACGGTTTTCCGCGACGGCTTTCCAAATTCGGAAGCGTCGGCTTAAGCCTTCTTCGCCTCCTCGAGGTTCTTCAAGCCTTCCTTCTTGGCGTTGACCAAAATGGCCATGTTGCCGTGAGGGTGCTTGTTCTCGCGCATCAACTGGTGAGCCGCGCCGGTCTCGGCGAAGGTCCAGGTGCGGGCGAGGCAGGGATCGACCTTGCCTTCGAGGACCAGGTCGTTCAGGCCCTTGGCCTCTTTGTCGTTGGCGAAGTGCGAGCCCTGGAAGCGCTTCTGCCGCATCCAGTGGTAACGCAGGTCGAGAGTCGCGTTGTAGCCGGTGGTGCCGGCGCAGATCACGACCATGCCGCCGGTGTCGCAGACGAAGCCCGAGGTCGGTACCGTCGACTCGCCGGGATGCTCGAAGACGATCCGGGGACTCTTCTTCTCGCCGAGCACGTCCCAAATCGCCTTGCCGAAGGCGCGGGCGCCCTGGAGCCAAGCGTTGTACTTCTCGGTATCCTCCCAATGCGGCAGCATGCCCCAATGGTTGAACTTCCGGCGGTCGATCACGCCGACCGCACCCAAGTTTTTGCAGTAGTCGATCTTGTCGTCGCCCGAGACCACCGCGATCGGTTTGGCCCCGAAGGCCTTGCAGATCTGGATCGCCATCGAGCCGAGTCCGCCGGCGCCGCCCCAAATCAGGACGACGTCGTCTTTCTTGACCTCGTGCTCCTGCCAGCGGGTCAGCATGCGGTAAGCGGTGGCGCCGACCAGCATGTAGGCCGCGGACCCTTCCCAACTGAGGTGCTTGGGCTTGGGCAGGCATTGGTGATCTTGAACCTTGGTGAACTGGGCGAAACTGCCGTAGTTGGTCTCATAACCCCAGATCCGGAA
Organism: bacterium; assembly: GCA_044869875.1. GTDB lineage: Bacteria > UBA10199 > UBA10199 > DSSB01 > DSSB01 > DATEDP01. The sequence goes on from JBIOXX010000219.1 coordinate 7,246, forward strand.
GCTCGGGCCGTACATCGGATCCTGGCCGGCCACAACCAGCGGGTCTTCCTGACTCCATTGACCGCAATGGACGACGACCTCGTCGCCGACCTTGACGTTCTTCACCGCGCTGCCGACCTTGTAGACGATGCCCGAGGCATCGCTGCCGCCGATGTGGAAACCGGTGTTGTCCGGGAAGTAGGGATCCTTGGGACGGGACTTGGTCACGTCGATCGGAATGCCCAAGGCCGCCCAGACGTTATTGTAATTGATGCCGGCCGCCATGACGTAAACCAGGACCTCGTCAGGCCGCAGCTCCGGAACGTCGACCGTCTCTTCTTTAAAAGCCACCTTGGGTTCGCCAAAGGCTTGGGGACGGATCACTTGGGCGATCATCTTCTTCGGCACTTCGCCGACCGGCGGGATCTCGCCGAGCTGGTATAGTTCTTTGGTCATGGGGATCTCCTTCTCTTTCTCTTAGACACGGGACATCGCGATTTCCGCGATCTCTTCCATGATGGTGTTCAATTCAAA
>JBIOXX010000220.1:0-2901 GCA_044869875.1 bacterium
CAACGACCTCTACAACCTCGCCCTCGACTGCGTCGACAAGCACGCCGACATTTTGCAAAACAAGCACAAGATCGCCTTGGTCTATCTCAAGGAAGATTCGGCCACTGGAAAACTGCGCGAGCCGCCGCTGCGCCTCAGCTATTCCAGCTTGAAGAGACTCACCAACGCGATGGCCAATGGCTTCGCTTCGCTGGGCTTGGCGCCGGGCTCGCGAGTCCTCATCCGCCTCGCCAATTCGAGCGAGTTTCCGATCAGTTTCCTCGGCGCAGTCAAAGCCGGCCTGATCCCGGTGCCGAGCTCACCGCTGCTGACTTGGCCGGAATTGGAATTCCTGCTTCGGGACAGCGGCGCCGCCGCGCTGGTCACCTCTCAAGACTTAACCCCAACCGAATTCAATCGGGCTTCGCTTCCTCGATTGCAGCATCTCATTGTCGCCGGCGACGCCCTTCCGGCAGGAGCTCAGCGTTGGCAAGACCTCTTGAAGAACTCTTCGTCCGAATTCACGGTTCGGCCGACTCAAGCCGACGATCCCGCCTATTGGCTCTACACCAGCGGCACTGAAGGCAAACCCAAGGCCGTGATCCACGCCCATCGCAGCATTCGGGCTCACGATGCCCGGGCCCGCCTTTGGCAGGACCTCAAGGCCGGCGACGTGGTTTTCAACACCAGCGCGCTCAACTGGAGCTATGCCCTGACCGCCGGATGGCTCGATGTTTGGCGCCATGGTTTAACTTCGGTGATTTATCAAGGCCGGCCGACGCCCGAGCTCCTCAGTGGAATTCTGGCCCGCCACGGCGTGACGGTTTTCATGAGCGTCCCCGGAATTTATCGGCGCCTAGTTCCCTTGGCCGCCGAGAATCCCGGCGCCTTTGGCGGCCTGCGAGTCGCGCTGAGCGCCGGCGAAAAGCTAGGCGAGGAAACCGGTCAACGATTCCGAGAGTTAACCGGCATCGAAATTCGCGAAGGCTTGGGCATGACCGAGCACTCGGTCTACTTGGTCCAGCGTCAGGGCGAAGCTTCGCCGCCGGGATCCTGCGGCCGCCCGCTTGGCGACCAAGGCATCGCCATCTTGAACGAAGACCTGAGCCCCTGCCCTCCCGGCGAAGCCGGCATCCTCGCCAGCCACCGCAATTGCGAAGGCCTGATGCTCGGTTATTTCGGCGAAGATCCGGCCAAAACCTTCCGCGGCGATTGGTTCTTGAGTGGCGATCTCGCCTATCGCGACGAGGCCGGCAATTATTTCTTCTTGGGCCGGCGCGATGAAGTCCTCAACTCCGGCGGCTACCGGATTTCGCCGATGGAAATCGAGGCGGCGCTCAATGAAAACGAAGCGGTCGAGGAATCGGCCGCCGTCAGCGCCGAGCCCGAGCCCGGCAAGAGCTACCTTCAAGCTTATGTCGTCTTGAAACCGGGCTGTCCCGCTACCCAGGAGCAAGCGAAGATCCTCCTCCAAGCTCTGGAATCCCGACTCGCCAAGTATAAAATTCCCCGTCAAATCGTCTTCTTACGAGAGCTGCCCAAAACTTCGAACGGCAAGCTCCAGCGAATCCACCTTAAAAATCTCTCCTAGTATCCACTTTTAGGTTTCGGGCCAACCTCGCCAGCCGTAGAATCTCCTTTGGGTTCCGGGGAAGGAGCCAGCTCACCAACATCAAAGGAGTCATCATGGCGCTCTTCGAACAATTCACCCAAATGGCCGCCGGCTTCCTCGGCGACAAGCAAAACCAAGACTCGCCGATCGTGAAGACGGTCGTCCAAATGTTCAGTCAAAGTTCGGGCTCGGGCAGCGGGCTGAGCGACTTGCTGCAGAATTTCCAAAAGAATGGCTTGGGCGACATCATCTCTTCCTGGGTCGGCACCGGCAAGAATCAGGCGATTTCGCCACAGCAAGTCCAACAAGGCATCGGCCAGGAAACCCTGCAAAGGATGGCCGCCCAATCCGGAACCACCGTCGAGAACACCAGCGCCCGTTTGGCCGATCTCCTGCCCCAACTCGTCGACAAGCTGACCCCGGGCGGCGAAGTGCCCGACAACAACAGCTTGAATGACGTGCTGAGCGTGCTGCAGAAAAAATTCGGCGGTTCTTGATTCAAACCACGCGGTTGCGTTTTTTACCGGCCTTGAAGGCCGCGATGTTGGCGGCGATCTCATCGATCAGCCGCTGCCGTGACTCTCGGCTGGCCCAAGCGACGTGCGGAGTAAGCAGTACCCTATCGCCCAAATCCGGGGCCAAGAGCGGATGGCCGGCCGGCGGCGGCTCCTGCGCCGTGACGTCGGCGCCGTAGCCCGCCAATCGGCCGGCGCGTAAGGCTGCCGCGACGGCGGCTTCGTCGACGATGGGGCCGCGAGCTAGATTCAGCAAGTAGGCCGACGGTTTCATCCAGGAAAGCTTCTCGGCATCGATCAGGCCCTGGGTCTGCGGACTGAGAGGACAGTGCAGGCTCAAGTAGTCGCTGCGCTTCAGCAGACTCTTCAAGGGCTCCCGCCGATCTCTTTGGGAGTGTTTCCGCCCCGGCAGCTGGCCGGCGCTGACTTCCATGCCCAGCCCCACCGCCACCTTCGCCACCCGCCGACCAATGTCGCCATAGCCCAAGATTCCGAGGCGCTTTCCCGCCAAATCCGAAAAAGGAAAATCGAGCAGCGCGAAATGAGGCGAAGCGCTCCACCGCCCGTCCTTAGCGGCGCGGACCTGCTCCGAGAAGCGATGGGCGAAGGCCAGGAGGAACATCAGGGTATGCTCCACGACGGTGTCCCGGGAATAACCGGCGACGTTGCAGACCGCGATCCCAAGCCGGCGGGCCTCCTCCAGATCGACGTTGTTGGTGCCGGTAGCGGCCACTGCGATCATCTTCAATCCTGGCAGAACACCTAGTTCGGCCTTTCCCAGCCGGTACTTGTTGG
>JBIOXX010000221.1:0-3378 GCA_044869875.1 bacterium
AGCTTTTCGAGAGCGCCGCTTTCGGGGCTGGCGCGCAGGGACTCCAAGATTTCGAGCGCGGCCCGGTTTTCGCCGGCGGCGGCCAAAGACTGCATCAAGGCCAAGCCGAGGCTGCGCCGGAAAGAAGCGTCCTCGCCGAAATCGAGCGACCAAGCTTCTTGCAGCAAAGGCAAGGCGCCGGCCTCGGCATTGCGGAGAAGCAAGCCCCTGGCCTTTTCGCCGAGGGCCTTGGCGAGAATCTCTTCCTCGTGGACCACCCGCGCCGCCTCCAAGGCCCGGCTGGCCAGCATCTCAGCGCCGGGATCCGCCTCCTCGAACTTTCGGCGAGCCACTTCCAAATCCAAAAGGATCTCCAAGCGGGGATCGGGCTTCTTGACCAGCGCCGCTTCGGCCTCCGAGACCAAGGCGAGGAAATGCATCGAATTGGAATTCGCGGGTTGTGCCGCCGCCTCCAAGTAAGCCCAAGCCGCGGGATCGCGTTCGCAAAGCTCCAAGGGGCAGCTCTCGAGCAATTCCAAACCCCGAGGCGGGTCTTCGCGGAGCAAGCGCTGGATCGCGCCGAAGACCAAGGTGGCCTGGCGGCGCTGCAAGCGCTCGGCGCTCCAATCGGGGCATTCGGGCGGAGCTTCGCTGGCCGTCCCGCCGCTCAGCTCGGCCAAGGCCGCCGCCGCTCCGGCCGGCCGGTCCTGGGGATTGGCTTGAAGCAAGCGCCGCAAGATTTGATTGAGCGGCGTCGGACTCTTCGGCACCAGCTCGGCCATCCGTCCGCCGAGATGAAAGTCGAGCAGGCTCTCGAAGCTGCCCAATTTTTCGAAAGCCTTGGGGTGGCGTTGGCGCAACAGGATTGCGGCCAAGGCATAGAGATCGCAGCGGCCATCGAGCGGAGCTTCGGCAAAAAGCTCCGGCGGCAATGCCAGCAAAGCCGCCGCCGGCAAGGTCGCGCCGCAAGGTGCCTCGGGGTAAAGGCTCAAGCCGCAGAAGCTGAGCGTCTCGGCCGAATCCTCGCCCGGCACCAACCACCATAAATCGCGATGTTGGCTGAGCTGAACCAGCCCGGCTTGATGGAGGGTATTCAGGCGCTCCAAACCTTGGCGCAGCCATTCGAGGTAAACCTCGTCGCGCTGGGTCTCGGTCACGTCGAGCAAGGCCCTACCGGCCGGCGCCGGCACGACGATCATCGCTTCGTCGTCTTCGAGAATCCATTCCGACAGCGAATCGTCCTCGGCCTCCCAGAGTGCTTGAAGTGCGGTCTGCTGGCGGGCCAAGCTGACGTCCTCGTCGAGGTTCGGCCCGCCGAGCCACTGGACCCGAAAATTTTTCCGGCTGGTCCGATCTTCGGCCAAAAGCCAATAGAGGCCGGCATCGCGGTGCAAGATGCGAAGCGGCCGAAAACGATGGAGTAAACGGCGGTCTTTCATGAGTCCCCGACTTTACCATTTCTTTTTAAAATTTCACGGGGTTTCCCGCAGCGCCGCCTCGAGCTGCTCCTTGTATTCGGCCATCAAAAGACCGGGCAGGGAGGACTCGAGCGAGGAGCCTTCGGGAACGTCGAAAGCGGCGATAACCGCAAGGAGCCTTTCCTGCAAGGATTTCAGTTCGGGAACCGTCGCCGATCCGTTCACCCGGGCGCTGCTGAAGCGGATTCCGGCCAAAAAACGGCGGTAGGCCGTCAGGCCCGTCTCCAACCGTTGCACACGCCCTTGGAGCTCCTCGAACAGCGGAGCGCCGAGCACCGGTGAAAGCCCGCTGCTCTCCAAGCGAAGGTTGCCTTCCTGGAAGTAAGACCGCAAACCCTTCACGCCGGCGTCGAGTTTTTTCCGCTCGAGGACCAGGTCGTCGCCGAGCTTGGACCAGTCCTCGGCCAGCTGCCGCTCCGAGCTCGTCGTCAAGAAATCGGTCGCCCGCCTCACGGTATTGTTAAAAAGGATCTCGGTCTCAGTCTGCCTTTCAAGGAAGCCATCCTGGAATGCAATCCAGGTCGGATGGCGGATCGAAAGATTCTCCAGGCTTTGCAACATCCGCGGAAAGGCATTGGAGCTCGAGGGAAAGCCGGCGGGTCGGGCGAGGCGGCTGATCGGCAGAGCCAGAATTCCCTTCTCCCAAGCGCTGAACATCGTTTCTCCGATTTCCCAGGACCGGTTCAAAGCCGGAAGGAAAGCCCAACGGCTCAGAGCCCCGCGGCCGGCGTAGGCGCCGCTCAAAGCCCCGCTCAATCCCAAAACCTCTTCGCGAATGGCCTCGGGAGCTTGGGCCGCGGTCTTGAGCGCCAGCGATGGGTCGTGGCCGGCGCGCAGAAAGGCGTGGAGGGAGTGGGCCAGGATCGCCCGCGGACTTCGGGTACCGAGGATTTTCGCGGCCAAACCGGGGCTGGGCTCCCGCTCCAGCGCCATCCGCAAGGCTCGCCCGACTAGGCTGCTCGACGACTCCTCGCGGGCCCAATCCCGGGGCTCGCCCTTTCGCTCCATGGCATAGCCCAGCCACTTCAAGGTCTGGCGGCTGATTTTGGCCAGCGCCGGGTCCATGAAGATTTCGATGGCCGAAATCGCCTGGGCCACGGCGGTGACACGGCCTTGGTGATAGAGGAGCAAGGCTGGAAGATGAAGACCGAGCCAAGAGCGAAAAGGTTCCTGATAGGATCCGCCTTGAGCCAGACCTTCCCGCGGCGTGGGCACCAAGCTCTCGCCCTCGGGGTAGTAGCGCTTGATCAGGGTACGCGAATAGGGCCGGTCGCCGCGGCCTTCCAAAGTTTGGAACAGCTTCATCATCTCGGCCATCTGCAGCGGCGGTGGCGGTTCCGCCGGATTCTGTAAAAGATCTCGAGCCATGAGACCATAGGCCATGCCCAGCAAACGCGAAGCCCGGATAAACTCGTTTCCTTGGCTCGCGAAGTTGAGCACGTGGTTCCGCTCCAGGATCATGAAATATGGCGTCAACTGGTACCAATCGTTCAAGGAGCGCAGGACTGCGGCCGAATCGCTTCCTTCCAAACTCGTCATCACCGTTTGGAAGGCTCGATTCAGGTCTTTGGCTCCACTGACGAAGTCGCGTAGCTCGGATCGGCGAAAATCATGGGACGTTTTTTGCATGAAGTCCGCCGACATCCCGAAGGAATAGTTGATGAGATCCCGATGGAGGGCTTGAGCGGCGTGATAATGCTCGAGGAAGGTTCCCTCGGCCTGGAGCAGGCTTTTCTGGAGCCGAGCCAGCTCCATGGATTCGGCCGCGCCGCGCTCGAGGTAGTTGGCATAAGTCTCCGCTCCGCTGAGAATTTCCCCAAAATTTGCTTCGGCAGCCTTCATGAGATCCGCGGCCTGTTTCATCAATTGCTCTCTCAATCGAGCGATCCCTTCGGCATCGACTTGAGTCGCATCGACCTGG
>JBIOXX010000222.1:0-2714 GCA_044869875.1 bacterium
TGATTTTTCGGCGCCGTCCCGAGAGCAAAGGCGACGGCTTGAAGCCGGGAGTGGGCTCCGAATTTCTGGATCACCCGGCTGACGTGAGTCCGCACCGTCGGAATGGAAACGAAACGTCGACTCGCGATATCGGCATCGGACTGGCCGCGGACCAAGTCGGAGAGGATTTCAGCCTCGGCCCGGGTCAAGCCGTGCTGCCGCGCGATTTCGAAAAGGGCCGGAGGGGCGCCGGCGCCGCCCAAGTCGACCGCCACAAAGAGCTCGCCGCTTCCGGTCCGGGCCAAATAAAGCTCAGCCTCGAGCGAGGCCGCGCTCTCACCGGGAATGGCGAGCTGGAAAGACGATGGCCCCCGCCATCCCTCGGCTTTGCCGCGCGAGATCGCCCCAAGCCGTCGAGCCGCCGAGCTCAGCGAATCGGGCAAGCTGCGCCGTCCACCGAGATAGGGAGTCAAAAGTTTTTCAGCCTGAGCCGACATCCATAGAACTTGCCCGCGCAGATCAAGAGCCAAGACCGCCCGAGCCTGGCCGCGCTCAAAAAGCGCTTCAACCGCCGCGGCCGAGGAAAGCTTGGCGGCCATCCGGCCCGAGCGCCGCACCGCGGCCTGCAAGGCCGGAAGTACCACCGCCGCCGACCGCAGATCCTGATCTTCGAAATCGGATTGCTTGGCGGTGCGACCGCAGACGATCGCGGCATAACCCGGCTCCATGTGGCCAGTCTGGTTGAGCCGCATGTGAAAAAGCCAGGATAGATCCCAACGATCGTAGGAATTTTGATAAACGACGCTGGAGCGGAAATCTTTCCATTCGCGCCAGCGAGTGCCGGTAAAGATTGGCGGATTTTCGCGCTGCAAAAAATGTTGAACCGGATCGCCAGCGACGAACTCGGCGACGTACTCAGGAAGGCATTCGGTGGAGCCGGCGATTGAAACGAAAGGTTGATCGCCGCGGCTCGAGTAGAGCAGCAATCTTCCGGCTCCGATCAATCGCTCGAAAGACGGGAGAACATCCCGTCCCAACTCCTCAAGCGTCAAGACCTCGGCCGCAACCGCGACGATGTGAGCGACCAATGCTTCTCTTTCCTTACCTGCCACCATCGTTCCCCCCGTTGAATGGCTGATCGGAACAATACTCCGCGGAAAAGCTCGACCGCAATGCAAAATCATCGGTTCCGATGACGAATCGCTCTTGGGCCTTTGATAATTTTGCGGTTCCGGGAATCCACGACATTAAAATTGGAAAGGGAGCTTTATGAAAAAACGTCGATTAATCGTCTCGGCCCTGTTCGGCCTGAGCTTCTCCGCATTCTCCGAAGTCAATCTTCAAGCCTACGATCCGCTTCCAGGCCCGTCGCCTTGGGGTCCCGGCGACGAGGCCGGTGCCACGAATACTCAGACGCCGTTGAAAGCAAAGGAGATGGCGCTGGAAGTCTTGTTGGGCGAGGGAAAAGTTTATCGTTTGGGCCACGTCTACGAAAACGATATGCCGAGCTTCCCCGGCTCCGATGGCTGGAGCGTCACTGTCCCCGACACCCTGGCCTTGGTCTTCGGCAGCCAGGTCGGCACCGGCGAACTCTTCCATGGAAATATTGGCCAGCAAGGGACTCAGATCGATTCGCTTGCCCATTTTAGCTACTTGCCCAACGGGAGCACCAATCTCGACGACGCGGTATTTTACAATCAATTTACCGGCGCCGACGTCTTCGATTTTCCCAATGGAGTCCAGCACCTCAGCGTCGACACCCTGAGACCGATGGTGACCCGAGGGATACTATTGGACGTTCAACGCTATGCCAATAACGGCGTCCGCCTGGCGGTTGGCCAAGAAATCACGATGGCGATGATCGATGCCACCTTGCAGGCCCAAGGCCTGTCGCGCAGCGATATCAAGGAAGGCGATGCGGTCCTGATCATGACCGGCCATGAAGAGCTCTGGGAATTGGGAACTTTCGGCTACTACATCAATCCTGAGCTCGGCAGCTTGGGCCAACCTGGGATCGGTTTGCCGGTCGCCCAGTGGCTGGGCTCGAAAAGGGTCACCACCGTCGGTTCGGACAATTGGGGCATCGAGGTCTCGCCCAATCCCAATGCTCCCTTCGAGGTCGGCATCGGATTTCCGGTCCACCATGAGCTTATAATCAAGAACGGAATCCCGATGCAGGAATCCCTCCACTTGGGTGAGCTCGCCGACGACGTCGCCGATCACTTCGATCATTTGCGGGACATCGGCTTTCCGAAGGTCCTTGCCGGCAAAACGGCCTACATTTTCGGGTACATCGCCTTGCCGGTGCCGATGAAAGGCGCCACCGGCTCACCGGGTCATCCCATCGCGATTCGTTAGGATCTTTTAGACAAAAATTGTGGGATCGCCGGGATAAAAGGGATGGCTCTTCGGGGCCGTCCTTTTTTTTTGATTTGGCCGCCGCTTTGAGCGAAAGTCCCGGCCATGAAAATATTCCTTCTTCGGATCGGCACCCTCGGTACCCTGGCTCTATTGGCAATGGCCTGCTCCAAATCGGAGAATGGCTTCCGCGAACCACCCAAAATTCAAAGCAAGAATGGCGTCCTCCAAGCCGAGCTGAGCGCCCAGCGGGAGCAGATCGAGGTCGGCGGAGTCATGGTCACGACCAACCTATATAATGATCTTTTGGTCCCCCCGACCCTCAGCCTCCGGCCCGGCGACACGATCTTGCTTCGGCTGAACAATTTCACCGATCA
>JBIOXX010000223.1:0-2589 GCA_044869875.1 bacterium
CCCGGCGCCGCCGGTGGCGAGGGCGAGCGAGAGGATATTTTGGGTCTTTTTCGGCTCGTCGTCCTCTTCGGTCGCTTCGAGCTCCGCCTCGGCTTCGGTTTCTATCTTATTTTCGGTTTCGACCGGAGCCCCGCTTTCGATGACGCCAAATTCCTGAATCCTAATTTCGGGCGACTTCGCTTCAGGGATCCTTCTCGCATTGAGGTCCTTGATAAGCTTGAGCGCAGGATTCTCTTCCTGCGGCAATTGGCGGCCGAGTTGATACTTGCGGACGCTCGCGGCCACCCAGGCGGCTCCGAACAGTACAATCGGAAGGGAAGAGGACAATATCATCGCCACCGAATGCAAATACGCTCCGCCCCCCGCCAGAGCGACTGTGCTGGGAATCAGGAACTTCGACCATCGAACGAGGGAAGGTTCCCAATATTTCGCATCCTTCAGCTCCAGAAATTCCGAATTTTCCTGCAGCCCGAGGTTGCGCAAGGTCGTCAAGAAGGCCTCGCGTAGGGGCTTGTTGAGATCGGTGATTTCGGTGATTGCGGAGGTGTTCTTCCCGTATTTTTCGAGGATGTCGATTTCGAGATCGGCCCGAGCCGCCGCTAGGAAATGGTGGAGGCTCGAAGCCCACCTTGCCATCATGGCCCTGGATTGACCCGTTGAATAAATGGAATGGGGTCGACCCTCCCAAAAGTTGGCGCCGGCGATTCCACTCAAGTCGGCGACCGCTTTCATGGCGGCCAAGCGAATCGATCGCCGATCGGTGTGGGAAGTCGTCGCGTGCTGGGTCATTTGCCGGTAAAATGAAACATTCGGGTCGGCGGCAAGCTCCAATAAAATGCAGATGCCGTGAAACACCCGTGAGTGTTGCGATGTTCGAAGCTTTTGGTGGAAGTCTTCGATCGCCGCCAACCTTTCCCCCAGCGGTGCCGCCCCGTTGAACATCGTCCGCTCCAGCTCGTTCAAGTTCGGAGGAAGAGGCTCCGCCTCTCGATAGGGGCCTAGGTTTCTAGCCGTAGACTCGGCGGCGCCCTCTCGCAAGTCGGAGGGGCCGGTCAAGGCGCTCCCTAGAGTCGAGAAAAGGCCGGTGCCGAGGTAGGTTGAAAAGGTTCGCAGCAGGCTTCTAGGTTTCCAATGTTCGGGATTTTGAGTTGCCACCAGCTCGGGCCAATCCTCCAATCTCAATTCATGGATGGTCCAAAGGAAGTCGGTTCGGAATGGCTCATGAGCATCGAGATCCTTTTTCGCCTTCTCCATGACCTCGGCCAGATCGGCGGCGACGTCGTTCATGGCGTCGAAGCCCGCGACATGGGACTCGGCGACCAAGCTGTCCAGATCTTTTCGAATCCTGGCACTGATCGCCAAGGCTGCTTTCATCGCGGCCGTGCGAAGTTGCAGGCGATCGCTAGGTTGTTCGATTGAGCCGTCGAGTTTCGAGATGAATTTCAGCAAATGGCAGAAACCGACCCGATCAATGACCCGAGCGTTCGAGGCCTTGATCTCCTTGCCGTAAAGCTCGATCGCGTGGAGGCGCTCTTCGACAGCCGTTGCCGGATTGGAGAAAGTTTTCTCCAGGGACCTGAGGTTTGGCGATGGCGGTGGGAGGTTTCGGTAAGGGCTTTTGCTCGTCGAGTCGCTTCGCTCTCCCCTTCCTTGAATCGCCATGCCTAGGATGAGAGTTGAAAGCCCGAACAGGAGCCCGCCCATCAGCCCGTTGGCGATGGCAGCGTCATGGATCGACGGATCCAAGGCCAGCGCCGCCAAGGCTGGAAGCCCAACCGCATTGAGTTTGCTCTTATCAATTACTTTTTCGGAGTCGAGAGCATTCCAGTACGCTCCGAAATGCTTCCAATCCAAGGGAAGTTTAGATTCGACATAACCAGCGATCTTCACCAAGTCCGGGAGATTTTTAAGCGCGGCGTATTCCCGAAGGGCTTCGGGGCCTATTTCGAAGCTCACCGGCAGAACGAACTTCATCAGGGTTTCGCCCATGACGCAACGACGGAGTTGCCTGGCGACCAGCTCCAGCCTTGCCTCGAGTGACAGCGAACGGGTGATTTTCAAGGCGGCGGTGATTTGCTGCTCGGGGGACAGGTGGCTGTCCATCCAGGCAAAAAGAGTTTCGCCGAGATTTTCCTTCGGAGAAATAGCGTGTGCTTCCTGTAAACGAAGGAATTGCTCGAGGCGCTGTTCAGGATCGAGGTGAGGGAACACCTCATAGAGAGCCATGATGGAAGGAAGGTCCTCGAAGCCGCGATAGGCCACTTCCGCTCCAAGCACCCGGGACTTGGCGAAGCGCTCCGGTGCCGGCAGTTTGAGGATCAAATCGACCATGATTCTTAACGCATCAGCGCGTTCGCTCGAATCGGGATTGTCGAGATAAACTTCGAGCAGGGTCAGGCGTTTCAAACGGTCTTCGACGCTTAAACCCTCGGAATCTTCAAGTTCCGAGAGCTCCGGGAAAGCCCCGCCCTCTTCCATCTCTTGCAACTGCAGTTTTTCCTTCATCGTGCTTAGGATGCTGCTATCGATTTTTCTCCATCTATCACTATTTTCGACCCTCCGAATCGCCGAGACCTGATCCTCGGGGGC
>JBIOXX010000224.1:0-2330 GCA_044869875.1 bacterium
ACGCACGATCCGATGTAGCCCAGAAAACCGCCGGAATCGTCGAAACGCGGGAAGCTGATGTCCAGCATCGAGGCGTAATTCCCGGTCGGCCGCAAGGAGCGGTACTCCTGGCGATAGAAGCCGAAGTCGCGCGCCGACAGCAATAACCTTTGGTTTTCCTGGACCCTCTCCAAGTCCTCGGGGTGAAGCAGCTCCAACCAGCTGTCACCGAGCAGATCCCGGCCGCCGAAAAAATCGAACATCGCGTCGTTGCAGTAGACGCAGCGATGCTCCTCGTTGGTCATCCAGATCATGACGTTGGGCGCGCGCAGGAGGGTTTCGCGGACCTCGGCTTCGAGATTGGCATTCACGGCGTAGTCTCCCGGAAGATGAAACGACTAAAGATTAAAGAAGCCGCCGTCTTTTGGCAAGATGCCCTTTCGATCGATGGCGAGCGAGCGAAGGCGCTCGCGGTAGGGGTCGACTTGGCCGGGACGGCGCTTGCGGAAGCCATTGGAGAGGATCTCCAGTTTCCGAGCCAGCTCCTCTATTACCTTCGACCGAAGATCGGGGGCGAGGGCTTCTTGCCCGAGCAATTTTTCCAGCGCCCGGACCCGGAAGCGATCCATGCCCCAATGGGTCCGCGAAAGCTGGTCGGCGTGGCCGCCGCGCTTCACCGTCAGCGGCTCCTCCAACGTGCGGAAGGGGCTGGCCAGCGAAGCCCGGAGCCAAAGCTCGTAATCCTCGCAAACCTCAAAGCTCTCGTCGAAGCCGCCCAGCTCCTCGAAAAATTCGCGGCGAAACATGACGCCCGATGGCGAAATCAGGCAGCGGCTGAGGCAAGCGTCGAAAACTTGGCCCGAGGGCTTGGCGTGCTTTTTCATCGGATTGACCCGGACCCCGTCGCGATACCAGAGCTCTTCGGTCTGGCAAAATCGGTACTCGGGGTTTTCCTCGAGGAAGTCGATTTGGATTTCCAATTTTTGCGGCAGCCAGAGGTCGTCGGAATCGAGAAAGGCCAAATACTCGGTTTCAGCCGCGGCAGCGCCAAAGTTCCGGGCCGCGGCCGGACCTTGATTTTCTTGGCGCAGCGCAATCAACCCCTGCTGGGCCTGCAGCCAATCCCAAGTCCCGTCGCTGGAACCGTCATCGACGACGATCAATTGACGCGGCGGCAAGCTTTGCTCAGCCACCGATTGGACGGCCTCGCCAAGCATGCTCAATCGATTGAAGGTCGGGATGACAACGGAGACATCGGAGAAAAGCACGGCTTAGAATTCCGGCAGCGAGTTCATTTCCGGCATCATCTCGCCGTAGTGTTGCTCCAAATCCTCGAAACGGGTGAACTCGCTGAAGAACTTGAGTCGGGCGGTATCGATCGGGCCGTTGCGCTGTTTGCCGATGATGATCTCGGCGACGCCCTTCTCGGGCGTGTCGCGGTTGTAGACCTCGTCGCGATAGATGAACATGATGACGTCGGCGTCCTGCTCGATCGCGCCGGAGTTATGACTGACGATGCCGTCGGCCAACCACGAATGAGTCGTCGGAACGGTCAAATCAAAGACTTCCTCTTGTCCGTCTTCGGAAATATCGACGACCCGATCCCAAAAAAGATCGCTGTCGTAGGCCTGGCGCAAGCTTTCATCCTGAAGGATATCGGCGTAGTCGCGAAGCGTCTCGCGAGAAGGCGCGAGTTTGAAATGAGTGCTTCCCCCGTAGGAGGTGCCGCGCATCGACGCCATCCGACGCTGCGAAATCCCCATCTCCTGCATCCTGCCCTTGACTTGCGAAAACATCTCATGGGGAAGAGTGTCCACGTTCGTATTCGCCACGACGTCTTGAAGTCGTTCGGCCAAAACCTTGGCCTGGATCTCCCTTGGGCCAAAACCGCCGACTTGCTCCAAGAAATGACGCTGCATTTCAGCGCCGGTTACGTGCACCAAATATCCGGGCTTGTAATTCGCCTTCTGAGTTTTTTGGGTCCGAGCGATGATCCCTAGCCTCTGCAGCAGGGCCGCAACATCCCCGGCCAAGCCACGGCTATTAGTGGAATATTGGATAACATGACTGCCCTTGGTCCCCGGCTTCCGGGTGAAAATAGTTCCATCGGTCGCCCATAGATGCTTCAAAAACAAGGAAACCTGGCGATTGCTGAGCCCAAATATCGCCTCGGGCACCCTTTTTTCGTGGGAGCGTTGATTGAAAATTCCGAGCTCCCGCAGCCACCGGTTGATGCCCTGCGGATGCCACCGGTTGCCGTTACCGCTGAAAACCAGCTGGTGCCAGGTTCGCTTGCCCGCATGACGGTTCACCTTCACACCGAAGTGACCCGCGGCCTCACTCACTGCACG
>JBIOXX010000225.1:0-2307 GCA_044869875.1 bacterium
AACACATTAGGATGCGAATAAAGCCTTTCTCCTCCATTGCCGAACAGGAGGAGCCTTTGTATTTCTCGCAACTTCTTCTGCCCGAGGTCGAAATCCTCTCCGCTCCTCACAAAGCTTTTCATGAAAATTTCCACGCCTTTGCCGGCGAAGGTTTCGGCTTGGTCCGAATCCCTGGCTCGCGAGCCCGACCCCGAGCTACGCGGCGAGGGTTACCTCCGTCTGGCCAACAAGCTTTCCCAGGAAGAGCTCGGAGCCGCTGCCTCGGAAATCTACGGCTCGTTGCTCGCCGAAGCCTCGCTCCCCACCGATTTAAGACGAAAGGCACAGGCCAGCCTTGATCTATTGTCTGGCCGGGGAATTTTCGGGCAGCGCTTCGAGTTTTGGAGCCGGAATTTCATCCGCCATGCCGCCGATCCGGCCAGCCTGGCTGCAATGACCGCCGGCGGCTTGGCCTTTCGTCTCGTGCGGTTTGGTGTCGCCAAAAAATTGCTCAGCCTGCCGGCGTCCCTTCTCACCCGAGGAATTTTCGCCGCTGGAGCCGCCGGGGGCGCCGGATTTTCCGCCGAGGTCCTAACCTTCGCTTCGACTGCCCGCTGGCTTGCCCCCTCCACTTCTGCTCCCTGGTCTCACGACCTCGCCCGCGCCTCGCTCAGTCTGGGCGCCTTGAAAGTCAGCGGCGCCGCCGGCTCGACTCTGATCAAGCGAGGGCTCGGTCTCACCTCTGCTTCCAAAGCCATTTCCCCTCGCCTCTTGCAACAAAGCGCGCTTTTCAGCGGCATCTTGCTGGGCGCCCATCTGGAAAAGAGAGCCGGACTCCGAGAGCAGGATCTCGATCTATGGGATGGCTTGGGCACCCTTCTCCATTTCAACGTCGGCGGCATCTTAAGTAGGCATTGGCTCGGCGAAAGCTTCGCTCGATGGGAGCGAGGACTGGACCAGCGCTTCCACGAGATCTCGCCGCGGGGGCCGCTCGCCTTCGCGCCGCATTTCGCTTGGGCAGGCGCGGCCCTGCAGGGCAAAGCAGGTTCTAAGGAAAAGCTCCCGGAACTTCATCGCTTGCTTACCGAGAGCCACGGCAACGAATCGGAGCTTCCCTCGCAAACCCGCGCCCAGGCCTTGCGCAAGCGCTATCTCCCGCTCTTTCCATCTCCGGAATTAGGGGCACGCTCAGAGGAGATCCTCCTGGCCGCCTGTCGCATCCGTTGCGAGTTGCCGAAATTTCACGAGCACATCTTGGAAGCCCTGCTCCGCGCCCCCAAGCCGGGTAGCCGCGAGCAATTGTACCTGGTGCTGGCGATCGAAGATGTCTTCGCCTCGGATGCGCTCCGCACCGCCACCGGCAGCTTCGACTATGCCTTGTTGCAATTATTACTGGGACGGGCGATCGCGGAATCCGACGGACCTTACCGCAATCAGGTCCTGCATAAGATCTTCCGCGGCATGGAGGCCGGGCGCTCCCGCGATTACTGGATGCAATTGGCGGAGCAACTCGGTTATACCATGGAGCCGCCTTTTTTCACCGAGCCCCAATACACCCATGATTTTTGGCAGGCCCACCGCGCCGAGGCCGGTGAAGCCTGGGCCGGCTACCGTCCCCGCGACGGCACCGCGCTATTTAATTTTGCCTACCACCATTCCAGAGGGGCGCCGAGGCAGGCGAGCCGGATCATCCAAACCTTCGGCTCCGGCCGCCAAAATCCACGCTATCCCGCCGCGGACTTCGACGCCGCGATGGATTATGCGCGAAACATCTCCCATGGCGAGATGGTCCTGCAACGGCTCCATGACATCTTAGCCACCGGGGATAGTCCCGCGAAGCTGCTGGAGATCACGCGCGCACCCGGTTCGAATCCCACCCTGTCCTACATTTTAAACCAACTCAGCCAGGGACGTACCCGCGAGTCGCTGGCCTTCGAGATCAACGGCTCCGCCCATACCGCCTACTTCAACGATGTCCGGCTGGCCCGGAAGGTGCTCTCCGTCCTCGAAGATGTCGCACCCTACCTGCACGACGCCTCCTTGATGCCAAAAAATAAGGGTCGAATCCTAGATGCATTCGGGCAATGGGCGGCCCAGGGAAGAGCTTTGGAGGTCCCGGACCTGTTTAAGCTCCTCGAGACCAATAGCCACCCCGTCACCGAGTCCTTTACCCTCGCCTGGATGGCGCGAAAATTCGAGGTCGAGCTCCTAACTCCGGACTCATTCGACCGGCGCGTGGCGGAATGGGGCCGCACTAAGGATTGCACCGAATCGATATTTTTTTCGAAAGGAGGGAGGGAGGGTCAGCCCAGCATCTTGATAAAGGAT
>JBIOXX010000226.1:0-3067 GCA_044869875.1 bacterium
CCCGGCGACGACGACGGCGACGGCCTGCTCAATGAGAGCGACAATTGCCCCAATGCCGCCAATCCGCTCCAAGCCGACGCCGACGAGGACGGAACCGGCGACGCCTGCGACACCGACATGGAAGTGAACATCCCCGAGCGTTTTCCGGGCTTCGAAAAGGGATCGACCCACTGTTCCCTGGGAAATCCGGGACCGGCCAGCTCGGCATTGTGGGTTTTACTTTCGCTCCTGCCTGCGTTAGTCAGGCGGGCATGGAAGCGTTGAGCCCCGGTCCCGACCGCGAACCCATCTATTCCGTTACCGATCTCACCCGCGAATTGAAGTCCCTGCTCGAGAGCCGTTATGGCTCGATCTGGGTCAGCGGCGAGATCAGCAATTTCCACGCCCATTCCTCGGGACATTATTATTTCACCTTGAAGGACGAAGGGGCCCAGATCGGGGCGGTGATGTTCCGCGGGGCCAACCGCCTCCTCAAGTTCAAGCTCGAGAACGGTCTCGAGGTCGTGGCCCACGGCCGGGTCAGCCTCTATGAGCCCCGGGGCAATTACCAGCTGGTGATCGAGCATGCCGAGCCCAAGGGCCTGGGCGCCCTTCAGCTCGCCTTCACCCAGCTCCGCGACCGGCTGGCCAAAGAGGGCCTTTTCGAGGCCGACCGCAAGCGGCCCATCGCCTACTTCCCCCGCTGCGTCGGAATCGTGACCAGCGCCACCGGTGCGGTGATCCGCGACATGATTCGAATCCTGCGGCGGCGCAATCCCTGCGTCAGCATTCTTTTATATCCGGTCAGCGTCCAGGGCGAAGCCGCGGCGCCGGAGATCGTCCACGGTATCGAGACCCTGAATCGCCACGGACAAATCGACACCCTGATCGTCGGCCGCGGCGGCGGCTCGCTCGAGGACCTTTGGGCCTTCAACACCGAGGCGGTAGCCCGGGCCATCTTCGCCTCCGAGATTCCGGTGATCAGCGCGGTCGGCCACGAGACCGATTTCACGATCGCCGATTACGTCGCCGACCTGCGGGCCGCCACGCCCTCGATGGCGGCCGAACTGGCGGCGCCGGTGGCTTCGGAATTGCGAGCCACCCTGGCCGAGCGACGGGTTCAGCTGTGGCGCTCTTGGAAACGCGGCCAAGAGGCCCGGCGAGAAAAGTTGAAGTTTTGGCTCAGCCATTTGCCCCATCCCAAGCGCCGGCTGGAGGAAATGGCTCAGCGCTTGGACGAGGCCCGGGAGCGGCTCAGCCTGGCCATGACGCGGGGGCTCGAAGACCGCCGGCGGCGGCTTTCCCATCTGTCCGAAAAGCTCGACGTGCTTTCGCCGCTGTCCATCTTGAGCCGCGGCTATTCCATCGTCCGCAAGCTCGGCCCCAAAGGCGAGGAAGCCGAGATCCTAAAGGCCGAAAAACAGGTAAAATCCGGCGATTTGCTCGCTATTCAGCTCCAACAAGGAAAAGTGAAAGCCAAGGTCGAGCCGTAAAACCGTTGACTCGCCGCCTTTTCGATTTTAGGGGAAACCATGCCTTCCGCTAATAAGGATAGTTTCGAGTCCTGCCTCGGCAAGCTCGAGGAGATCGTCGAGAAGCTCGAAGAGCCCGATCTCCCGCTCGACCAGTCGCTGAAGCTTTTTGAGGTGGGAATCCAGCAGGCTCGATCTTGTGAAAGCCGGCTTCGCGAAGCTGAAGGCAAGGTGGAAAAACTCATCGAAGAAAACGAAGCCTTTAGGAAAGAACCGCTCGACCTATGACCGAGAAGCTCGACCTGCACGCCTACCTCGACTCGCGCAAGAAGATCGTCGATCAAGCCTTGAGGGATTCCCTGCCCTCTTCCGACACCTGGCCGACCGAGCTCCACCAATCGATGAATTACAGCATCGCCGCCGGCGGCAAGCGGCTACGGCCGATCTTGGCGATCGCCGCCGCCGAGGCTCTTGGCAAAGGCTACCAAAGCGTGCTGCCGACCGCCTGTGCCCTCGAGCTCATCCATACCTATTCGCTGATCCATGACGACCTTCCTGCGATGGACGATGACGATCTCCGGCGCGGCCAGCCGACCAACCACAAGGTTTACGGCGAGGCCATGGCCATCCTGGCCGGCGACTCGCTATTGACCGAGGCTTTCCGCCTCATCGCCAACAGCGCCAAGCCAGAGCAAGCCGCGGTGACCTTGGAAGTTATTTCACGGATCGCCGCCGCCAGCGGCTCCCGCGGCATGGCCGGCGGCCAAGCCGTCGACCTGCTGAGCGAAAAAGTAAAGATCTCGTTGGAGGAGCTCGAGCGCCTCCATCGCCATAAGACCGGCAAGCTCATCCAAGTTTCGATTGAGGCCGGCGCCCTCAGCGCCGGCGCCGACCGCCGCCAGCTCGAGTCGCTGAGCCGCTTCGGCGAATGCATCGGCCTCTCCTTTCAGATCGCCGACGACGTCCTCGACATCGAAGGTGGCGAGGAGATCGGCAAAGACATCGGCAGCGACATCGCCAACAATAAAGCGACCTATCCGGCCCTGCTCGGTCTCGAAGAATCGAAGCGGCTGGCCCGGGAGCTGACCCAAGAAGCTCTGGGAGTGCTCCGCGACTTCGACGCCAAGGCCGACCCGCTTCGCGAGATCGCCCGTTACGTCGTCTACCGAAAGAATTAATGCGCGCCGCCGTCTACCATCCCCCTTCGGAGATTCGAGTCGAAGAACGGCCCCGGCCCCAAATCGGCGCCGGCGAGGTTCTGCTCAAAATCCGAGCCTGTGGGGTCTGCGGCACCGACGTTCTCAAAGTGACCCGGGCCTTACCCAAGAAGCCGGTCGTCTTGGGCCATGAATTAGTCGGCGACGTCGTTGAAATTGGTCCCGGTGTCACCAAATTCAAACTTGGCGACCGGGTGGTCGTCGCCCATCATGTCCCCTGCGGAAATTGCCATTTCTGCCGCCACGGCAATCACTCGATGTGCCGGCACTTCAAGGAAAGCAATCTCGATCCCGGCGGCTTCGCCGAATATCTGCGCATCCCGGCCGAGCACGTCGAGCAGACCGCTTTCCTGGTCCCGAAAAATTTATCCGACGACGAAGCGCTTTTCACTGAGCCCT
>JBIOXX010000227.1:0-3071 GCA_044869875.1 bacterium
TGAGCCGACCAACGACCTCGACGTCAACACCCTTCGGGCCCTCGAGGTCGCGATGGAAAACTTCGTCGGCTGCGCGGTCATCATCAGCCACGATCGCTGGTTTTTGGATCGGATCGCGACCCACGTCCTGGCCTTCGAGGGCGAAAGCCAGGTCGTCTGGTTCGAGGGAAATTTCTCGGATTACGAGGAAGACAAGAAACGCCGCCTCGGCCCCGAGGCTGAAAAAATCCACCGTATCAAATACAAGAAGTTCAAGCGCTAACCGGGAATAGGGGCTCGGTCATCATGGGATATCGTTCAATCTTTGCACCGAGCAGCGCCGAAGAGCGCGCCGAGAACTTCGAAACCTATTGGGCTTACACCCAAGAGCATGACGGCGAGATTCTCGAGTCGGAGAAAAACTTGGTGAAGAAGAAGGCCAAGCTGGCTTCCTTCCAGACCCAGAAAGTTCGATCCCAAAAGCCGCTGCCCGACGCCGATCTCTTCTATCGGAATTACGTTGAGATGAAGGACCAGCCGGCCATCTTCGATCGAAAGACCCTGCTTTTGACCTGCATCTATAAGTTCGCCCGCCACGAATGGGCCGGCATCTCCGAAGCCTGGGAGGTCATTCCCAGCTTCAGCGACTCCAAGACGGTGACCGAAAAGATCAGCCGCTACCATCTCTGCGAAGAGTTTTGCCACGTTCGCCTCTTTCACGAGATGTTCCGCACTTTCCAGTTGGAAGAAGTGGAATGGGTTCCCTTTCCGAAGCTGACCCAAAAGACTTACCGGATGTTCGCCAAGTTCCCCGAGAAGGTGATGAGCCCGCCGGCTTTCGTCAGCGAGCTGATGGGCATGTCCTTCTACTTGGCGGTCGATCGGCTGCTCGATACGGTCTTCGAGGACGAGCCCGAGGCCAAGATCAGGGTTCGGGAGCTGCTCCATGAAATCATGACCGATGAGCTGGCTCATATCGGCCAGCGCCGGAACTACATCGGCCCCTTGGGCATCAAGGCTTCGAAGCTCATGGTTCGACCGATGATCACGATGTTCTTCCGCGACATCCCGGAGTCCAAATACCTCTTCGACATCGACCGGATGGTCCGCGAGGGCTTGGCCTTCAACTACAGCCAAGTATCGCCCCAGATGATCGAGAAGAGCTGGGTGCCTTCCTACTGCCGGGATTAAGCCTCTCTTTCCAGCTTTTCGTAATAGTCGATGATCCGCCGGACATAGGCCCGCTTTTCAACGTAGGGCTGGGCCGAAAAGCTGCGCTTGAATCCGTAGATGATGATGTCGCGAAGGACCTCGGCGTCGACGTTGAAGGTTTCGACCACCTTTTGGATCTCCTCGGTAACCGTGGTGCCGCTGACCAGGCGGTTGTCGGTGCAGATCGTGACCGATAGCCGCTCGGCCAGCATCCGCTTGACCGGGTGGTTCTCGATGCTGCCCAAGCTGGGAATGGTTTGGAGATTGCTCGTCGGGCAAACCTCGATCGTGATGCGGCGGTTGGCGATGTATTGGACCAGCTCCCGGGTATAAGTCTCGCGTTCCGAGGAGGGCAGATGCTCGACCAGCTCGCTGGCGAAGAGATGGGTTCCATGGCCGATGCGGTCGGCGTGGCATTGGGTGATGGCTTGGAAGATGGAAGAGGGCCCGTAGGCTTCGCCGGCATGGACGGTTTTCATCAGGAAATGCTGATGGGCGTATTCGAAGGCCTTGCGATGGGCATTGGCCGGCCAACCTTTCTCCTCGCCGGCCAGATCGAAACCGACCAAGGGGACGCCGCGGCGGTCGCGCAATCCGACCAGGGCCCGGACCAATTCTTGGGAGGCGATGGGGTAGATCTGAGCCGGTGGCGTGTAGCGGTGGCAGGAGACGAAATTGTTGAAGTAGGGCGAAAAGCTAGCCCCGAAATGCCGCATCGCGCAGCCGATGATTCCGTAATCGAAGGGCGGCTCCTCGCCGGCGGCGATTTCAGGCTTGGTGTTGATCTCGCGCTTGGCCTTGGCCAGGCCTCGGTCCACCGCCAGGACGACGTCTTCGATGGTCAAACGTTCCGAGGCGCTGAGTTGGGGAGCGAAGCGCGGTTCGATATAGCGCACGCCCTCGGCGAAGCAGTCGACGGCCAGCTCGTAGGCCACCCGTTCGAGCGATTCCGGATCGCGGAGCACCGCGCAGGTATACTTGAAGCCGTGAAGGTACTCGGTGAGATCGGCGTAGTGATCCTTGAACACCAGCTCGCGGAGTCCGGCGGCTTCGTAGGAAGGCAGCGCGACCGCTTGGGCCTTAGCCAGCTCAATCAAGGTCGCGAGCCGAAGCGAGCCGTCGAGATGAACGTGAAGGTCGGTTTTGGGAATGGCCCGAAGGAATTCGGCGCTGAAGGGAGCTTTCTTGGCCATGGTTCATTTTATGCGGCGCCGGAAGCCAAGCACAAGCACGGAAAGAGCCAAGCCCAAGAAGCCGGCGCTCCACGGTGAATAGGCGATGGCTGAAAGCGCGCAGCCACCGGAGCTCGCCGGGGGCAAGGGGCTGCCGCCGCTGCCTTGGAGGCGGATGACGATCGGGGCGCCTTCGGCGTTGCCGGCGACGGCCAGCGCGCCTTGCAAGGATCCGGCTTCCATCGGCGTAAAGAGGGAGCCGATGGTACAAGTCCCCCCTGCTTTGATCGGAAGCAAGGAGCAAGTTTCCACCAAGCTGAAGCTCGAGGGGTCGTCGCCGCCAAGAGTGATGGTCTTGACCTTGAGCTCGGCGTTTCCGACGTTGCTGACGGTCAAGGTTTGAATTTCACTGGCGGCGAAGACGTCGAGGGATCCGAAATCGAAGGCTTGGGACGAAAGCAAGACTTGAGTGATGGTCGGCGAATCCGACGAGGAGGGAACGAAGCTGCCGTCGACGCCCAGCCCTTCCATGGGAATGAAATTGATGATCTGGCCTTGGCTGTCGATGAGGACCAAGGCCGAGGCGTAATGGCCGAATTGGTCGGGCCGGAAGACCACCGAGAAGCTGCAGCTTTGGCCGATTTGCAGGGGCTCCTGAGTGCAGCTGTCCTCGACGATCTCGAAATGCAGAGGATCGCCGAGCCGGGC
>JBIOXX010000228.1:0-3361 GCA_044869875.1 bacterium
TCGATAGGTGGCACTAGAGGGTTCGATGTCGGTGGAGATGCGACTTCCCCCCGCTTTCGAATCGACAGAAACGTCGGTGTGGCTCACGGGAGGCCTTTGGGAAAAGCAGGGCTTGAAAGACGTTTAATCTTCTCAAAAATCCCTGGTCCCGAGCCTCGAGCAGCTTATCGCTAAGGTTCTAGAATGGTTGTGCTGTGAGCATTAAAGCCCCGGCAAGCCGGTGCGAATGGTGTAGGCCGCCTCGACCGGCGTGACGAAGATTTTTCCGTCCCCGATCTTGCCAGTCAGGGCTGCATCGCGGAGAATTTTCACGACTTTTTTCTCTTCGCCATCCTCGACCACGATCATCAGGCAGGTTTTGTGGAGCTCCAAATAATGGACGCCGTTTTTTTTGACGCCCTTTTGTTTGCCGCGGCCGATCACCTCCCAGCGGGTGTAGGAAACGAAACCGTTTTTTTCCAGGGCGTGAATGGCCTTTTCCTCGCGCTCGCTGCGCAAGATGGCCCGAATCATCTGCATGCTTTAGTCTCCTGCCGCCGGAAGGACGAAGATCCGGCCGTCGCCGAAAGTTTTGCTCCGGTTTTTAGCGATTAATTTTTTGATGAGCTCGGCGAGGTCTTTTTCATCGACCAGGGCCGAGAATTTGGTTTTGCGCAGATAGGAAGAGCTGCGGCTCTTCAACCGAAACCAGGAGCGGAAGAACTGCTGGCCCATCTCCTTGCCCCGTCCGAAGACCGAATGGCGGCTGACGAAGAGGGCGCCGCCTTGAAACAGGGCCTCTTCGGTTTCAAGCGCCTTTTCGGGCCGGACAATGGCGATCACTTCCTTAAGCGCCATGCGCGGATTTTTCCCTCAAGGCAAATTGGATAAAGCGCGGAGCGAAACCCGGACCCTCGCTCCACCGCCCCCAATTTTGTCCGAGCTTAAAAAGCCAGGAAGCCAAGGAAGCCGGTGTTGAAGAT
Source organism: bacterium (assembly GCA_044869875.1). Classification (GTDB taxonomy): domain Bacteria; phylum UBA10199; class UBA10199; order DSSB01; family DSSB01; genus DATEDP01. Next base: position 963 of record JBIOXX010000228.1, read on the forward strand.
TTTTTGGATTTTCTTCCCATGATCTTTTGGTTATCCAAGATCCGTGCCAGCAAATTTAGGCATTTTATTGGCCTTTTCGCGTTCCCTTGCCTAATAGATAGCCTGCGAAATCGGCGCATGATGAAAGTCTAGGCAAAATGGCAAAACGCTTTCTTACCCTGCTGTTCCTCCTTTTTCCGCTCGCGGCCCAAGCCGCCGGCGAAGCCTCGGTCTCGGAGCTCGCCGACCGGGTCCAAAGCCTCTACGAAGGCGCCCAGGATCTCTCGATGGACTTCGGCCAGAAGACCTACGTCGCGGTCTTGGAGAAGGAGGTCAGCAAGAAGGGCTCGGCCCGCTTTAAAAAACCGGGCAAGATGGCCATTCGCTACGAAGGCGAGGGCGGCCGCAATTACTTGAGCGATGGCAAGAGCCTCTGGATTTTCGAAAGCGGCGATTCCCAGGTCCAAAAGATGAGCGTGAGCGAGACCGACATGCCGGCCGAGGCCCTGACCTTCTTGGGCGGCTTGGGCCGGCTGAAACAGGACTTTGCAGTCGAAGTCGTCGATCCCAAGAAGTGGAAGAGCTTGAAGCGGGAGCGCCAAGACCTTGCCTGGATGGAGCTGACGCCGCTCAACAAGCAATCGGGCTTGGCTTGGATGGTGATGGGCTTCGACGGCGGCAACCTGGCCCGCGAGGCCTTTCTTTCGACCGATAGCGGAAACCTGAGCCACTACACCTTCGACAATGTGACGCTCAATCAGGGCTTGAGCGACGACCTATTCAAGTATTCTAAAAAATAGACGGAGATAAAATATGCCTTCTTTCGACGTGGTCAGCGAAGTGGACAATCAGGAAATCGACAATGCCGTGAACCAAGCGGTCAAGGAGATCGCCCAGCGCTACGATTTCAAGGGCACCAAGACGACGGTGGAATTTCAAAAGGCCCAGAGCCAGATTCACGCGGTCAGCGACAATGAATCCAAGATGAAGGCGCTGATCGAAATTTTACAATCCAAGGCCTTCAAGCGCGGCATCGACATCAAGTCGCTCTCGATCGGCAAGGTCGAGCCGGCCGGCGGCCAGCTGGTGAAATGCGACATCAAGGTCTTGGAAGGGATCGAGACCGAGAAGGGCAAGAAGCTGGTGGCCCTGCTCAAGGACAGCAAGCTCAAGGTCCAGGCTCAGATTCAGGATAATCAAGTCCGGGTCACCGGCAAGAAGAGAGACGACTTGCAGGAAGCCATCGCCTTGCTCAAGAAGGCCGAGTTCGAGCTCCCGCTCCAATTCAAAAATTTCCGGGACTGACGTTTAACCGGCGCTGCGCCGCGGATCATTCCCGTAGGTGTATTCGGTCTGAATTCGTCCGTCGAGACGATGGACGATGAGTTGGGAGTTTTGCATCCGCCGCGCCATGTCCCGGCCCAAGGAAACGGCTTCTTCCTTGGTCTCGGCCTCGGCCGCCGCTCCACTCCGGCCCTCCCGTTTGACTTGCCAGTTTTGGCCTCTTTGACTGTGGGTGACGTGGAATCGCTCGCGTTTTGGCATAGAGACCCTCCTATTTTTCTTCCCGGAGAGAAAATTCTAGCGCGCTGCATTAAGGCTGTTTAGGGGGAATCCGGCCTTTTGGCGAAGAATAGGAAACTTTCGGCTCCAAGGTCCGAAGATTTCTAAGGGAAACCAAGGCTTTCAAGGTTTTATGCCGGGTAATGACTTTCCATTGCGGGGCCAAAATCCCGTTTGGCTGAACTCGCTCGACGCTGTTTCGCAGCGCGAATGGCGGAGCCTCGCCCGCGAGTCCGATCCCGAGCTCTATCAAGAAGGTCTCCTCAGCTTCGCCGGCCGCCAGGAACGGCGGAACCAAGAAGCCGTCGCCGGCGCCATCTACGGCGCCATGCTCGAAAATCAGGAAGGACCGGGGCCTTCGACCCTGGTCCGGGCCCGCGAAAGACTGGCGGTCTTGAACGGCGGCGGCAACGGCGGCGCCCGGACCGAGTACTTGCTGCGCCATGTGACCCAGGAGCTTTTCGATCCCACGATGATCGCGGCGATGGGCACGGCCGGCGCGGTTTTCCGCATGACCCGCTTGGCGGCCTTGGCCCGCCTTGGCTCGGGAGCTCCCGGCCTCTTGACCCGGGGTTGGGGCGCGAGTGGCCTGGCTTCGGTCGCCGGCTTCGCGCTCGAAGCTCCGACTTTTACCCTGACTCATCGATTGGGCCGCGCCGCGCTGGGCCATTCCCAAGATTGGAGCGCTTCGGCTTTGAGCCGAGATTTGGCTTCCAGCTATTTGGTGCTCGGCGCGATGAAGCTCGGCGCCCGCGGCGCCACTGGCTTGCAAGGCTTGAGTGGCTATCGTGGACCGGCGGCCACTGCTCTCTTCCAGCAGTCCGGAATGTTCGGCGGCATCTTGATTTCCCAGACCC
>JBIOXX010000229.1:0-2298 GCA_044869875.1 bacterium
CGCGGCTTGTCGGGCATTGACCCCACCCACGGCAAGAACGATTTCGAACCGGCCTTGGTTCGGAACGGCCCCGGAAAATTCCAAATGGCCTTCATCGTCGAGCGCCACGTCGATGGCTGGCTAACAATTTTTATTCCCAGCTCTCCGAATCCCACCTCCGGATCCGTCCAGATGGTGTCCTCGGAGCATTTGGTCGAATTGAAGAATTCGCCCAAGGACTTGGTGATGTGTCTCATGAAAATCGGCGAAGGCTTCGAGAAGATCGCCGGGACCGAGGTCAAACATGCCGGGGACTAATCCATTCCAAGCCGGTCAAGCCCTTCGCGCTCGCATGCCCCGAGGGGCTCATGCCGCTTGGCAGCCGGCTCGGGGACGCGCCGATCCGGTCAAGATCCTGATCGACTCTTCGAAGGGCCGAATCCCCAACCTCCTGCCGATCCGCTACGGCCGCATGGCCCAGTCGCCCTTCGGCTTCTTTCGTGGCGCCGCCGCGATCATGGCCGCCGACTTGGCCAAGACCCCGGTCAGCGGAATCAAGGTCCAGCTCTGCGGCGACTGCCATTTGCTCAATTTCGGCGTCTTCGGCACTCCGGAGCGCCATCTCATCTTCGACATCAACGATTTCGACGAGACCTTGCCCGGGCCCTGGGAGTGGGATTTGAAGCGCTTGGTGGCGAGTTTCTTCGTCGCCGGCCGAAACAACCACTGCAAAAGATCGGAGATTCGGGCCGCAGCCTTGGCCTGTGCCCGTAGTTACCGCAAGCGCTTGGCCGATTTCGCCGGGATGCGAGTCCTCGACGTTTGGTATGCTCGCTTGGACCTGGAGTTGGATTTATTGGCCAAGGTCGATGAGCGCAGATCCCTGGAGCGAATCAAAAAACGCGTCGCCAAAGTGCGGGCTCATACGATCGTGGAAGACGATTTTCCAGAGCTGACCGAATCCAGCGGCGGCAAACCGCGGATTCGCGACAATCCGCCGCTCATCTATCATCTGCCGGAAGCCGAAGAGGCCGATTTTGAGCAAAACATCGAGGAGAGCTTCCAGGCCTATCGAGATTCTTTGCCCGAAGACCGAAAAATTCTGCTCGACCGCTACAAACGAGTCGACATTGCGATGAAAGTGGTCGGCGTCGGCAGCGTCGGCACCTGGTGCAGCATCCTCCTTCACATGGCCGGACCCAAGGATCCGCTCTTTCTCCAAGCCAAGGAAGCTCGGCCCTCGGTTTTGGAAGCCCACCTCGGCAAGAGCCGCCATCCCAATCACGGCCAAAGAGTGGTAGTTGGCCAGCGTTTGATGCAATCGGCCAGCGACATTTTCCTGGGTTGGACCAAGGGAAGGCAGGGCCGCCATTTTTACATCCGCCAGCTCCGGGACATGAAGATCAAGCCCAAGGTTGAAATCTTCAGCCCCAAGGAGATGGAGACCTACGCCCGATTCTGCGGTTGGGCCTTGGCCCGAGCCCACGCCAAATCGGGCAATGCCGCCGCCATCAGCGGCTACCTCGGCAAAAGCCAGCGAATGGACGAAGCCCTTGCCAGCTTCGGCCAAGCTTACGCCGACCAAAACGAGCGCGATCACCGGGCTTTGACCGAGGCCATCCGCAAGGGTCGAGTCGAGGCCTATTTCGAATAGAAAGCAATTTTAGGTTGCGGTCCTCGGCTTCAGACCTAAAAATAGTAGGGATGGCCAAATTGAGAAAAGACAAGGCGGAGAAATGGAGCTTGGCCAAGCCCGGCAAAAGCGGTCCCAGCTATCTCGCCCGTCAGGTGGCCAAACACCTCTCCGAATATCCCATCATTCGCTTAATCGGATCGGTGGGCGAAGAGATGGTTCGGAGCTATCTTGAACAGTTCGAGACCATTTCCAAATCCCGCAAACGAACCTTTGTCCTCGAATTGACGACCTATGGCGGCAAGGCCGATTACGGCTACCGGATCGCCGAAGAGATTCGCTTGGCCCGCGAATACTACAACAAGGATCCGATCTTTCTCGGCAAGACCTTTGTCTATTCGGCCGGCATGATCATTCTGGCGGCCTTTCCCCGCGATCGGCGCTATGTGACTAAGCACACGACTTTGCTCACCCATGAGCGGCGCATCGAAGAGGACGTGAAGTTCCTCGGTCCGCTGGTCGCCAACATCCAGGTAGCCAAGGAAATCCTCGCCGACTTCGAGAACGGCAAGCGAATTCAAAACCACAACTTCGCCCAACTGATCGAAGGCAGCAATATCTCGCTCGAAGAGATCCTGAAACGGGCCGAGACCGGCTGGTATTTGACGGCCGAGGAAGCTTTGGAA
>JBIOXX010000230.1:0-7109 GCA_044869875.1 bacterium
GAGCTCGAGGTGATGCGCGACACCAAGGACAACGTCGTCATCATCTGCTCGATCGAGAACCTCGATCCGATGGGCGTCCACACCGGCGACAGCATCACCATCGCGCCGGCCCAGACCCTGACCGACAAGGAATACCAGCAGCTCCGCGACGCCTCGCTCAAGATCATCCGGGCCATCGGCGTCGACACCGGCGGCTCCAATATCCAATTCGCGGTCAATCCCAAGACCGGCCGCTTCACCGCCATCGAGATGAATCCGCGGGTTTCGCGCTCCAGTGCCCTGGCTTCCAAGGCCACCGGCTTCCCGATCGCCAAGATCGCGACCAAGCTGGCGGTGGGCTACACCTTGGACGAGATCTTGAACGACATCACCCGCTACACCCCGGCGGCCTTCGAGCCGACCATCGACTACGTCGTCACCAAGATCCCGCGATTCACCTTCGAAAAGTTCCCGACCGCCGACGCGACCCTCACGACTCAGATGAAATCGGTCGGCGAGGCCATGGCCATCGGTCGAACATTCAAAGAGAGCTTCCAAAAGGCCCTGCGCTCGCTGGAAATCGGCAGCGCCGGCTTCGAGCCCAAGCTTAAGGGCAAGCTCGACGCCAAGTCCAAGGCCCTGCTGGTTCAAAAGCTGAAGGTCCCCAACGCCGACCGCATTTGGTACGTCGCCGATGCGATGCGCCACGGGATGAGCGACGCCGAGATCTTCAAGCTCACCGCCATCGATCCTTGGTTTCTGGCTCAGCTCCGCGACATCGTCGACGCCGAGAAGGAATTGAAAAAGCAGGCCAAGAAAGTCGCGACCCAGGCCTTCCAACCGCTGCTCCGCGAGGCCAAGGAGATGGGCTTCAGCGACAAGCGGCTCGGCGATTTGCTCGGCAAGAAGCCGCAGCAGATCCGGGCCCTGCGCAAGAAAGCCAAGATCGAGCCGGTCTTCAAGCGGGTCGATACCTGCGCCGCCGAGTTCGAGGCTTATACGCCTTATCTGTATTCGACCTACGAGCGGGAAGACGAAGCCAGAGTCACCAAGAATAAGAAAATCGTCATCTTGGGCGGTGGGCCCAACCGAATTGGGCAGGGGATCGAGTTCGATTACTGCTGCGTCCACGCCGCGATGGGCCTCTCCGACGCCGGCTTCGAGACCATCATGGTCAATTGCAATCCCGAGACGGTCTCGACCGACTACGACACCTCGGACCGGCTCTATTTCGAGCCGCTGACCGAGGAAGACGTCTTGAACATCCTCGAGCGCGAGAAGCCCTTCGGCATCATCGTCCAGTACGGCGGCCAGACGCCGCTGAAGCTGGCCCACGCCATCGACAAGGCCGGCTTCCGCATCCTCGGCACTTCGGTGGACAGCATCGACATCGCGGAGGACCGCAAGCGCTTCCAGGCCATGCTCAAGAAGCGCAAGCTCCGCCAACCGCCCAACGGGACCGCCCGTTCGCTGGCCGAAGCCCTCAAGGTCGCCAAGCGCATCACCTACCCGGTGGTGGTCCGACCTTCTTACGTTCTCGGCGGCCGGGCGATGGAGATCGTCTACGACGATAAGGCCCTCTCGCGTTACATGAAGGTCGCGGTCCAGGCCTCCTCGGAGCATCCGATCTTGATCGACAAGTTCTTGCAAGACGCCATCGAGATCGACGTCGATTGCATCTCCGACGGCAAGGACGTGATCATCGGCGGCGTGATGGAGCACATCGAGGAAGCCGGCGTCCATTCCGGCGACAGCGCTTGTTGCTTGCCGCCCCATTCGATCGACCGGGAGCTGGCCAAGGAAATCGAGCGCCAAACCGTCATCATGGCTCGGGAGCTGAAAGTCGTCGGCCTGATGAACGTCCAATTCGCGATTCAAGGAAAGACGGTCTACGTCCTCGAAGTGAACCCGCGGGCCAGCCGCACCGTGCCCTTCGTCAGCAAGGCCATCGGCCGCCCCTTGGCCAAGATCGCGGCCAAGGCGATGGCCGGGATCTCGCTCAAGAAGCAGGGCTTCACCAAGGCCATCGTTCCTACCTATTTGTCGGTGAAGGAAGCGGTGCTGCCTTTCGCCAAGTTTCCCGGAGTCGACACCTTGCTTGGGCCGGAGATGAAGAGCACCGGCGAGGTGATGGGAATCGACCGCGATTTCGGCGCGGCTTTCGCCAAGGCCGAGATTGCCGCCGGAACCTTCTTGCCGCTGCGAGGCGCCGCCTTCGTCAGCGTCAACGATCACGACAAGGCCCAGATCTTGGGCTCAGCCCGCAAGCTTCGCGACCTCGGCTTCTCGTTGCTCGCGACCCAGGGAACCCGGGATTACCTATCGAAGAACGGGATCGAATGCGTCGCGATCAACAAGGTCGCCGAGGGTTCGCCCCACGTCGTCGACAAGCTGAAGAACGGCGAGGTCGCGATGCTGATCAACACCCCCTTGGGCAAGAATTCGGCCCAGGACAGCTATTCGATCCGCCGTACCGCGCTAGAGTACGGCATCCCTTATTTCACGACGACGGCGGCGGCCAACGCCGCGGTCAGCGGGATCGAGGCCATCGTGAAGCGGGGCTTTTCGGTCCAAAGCCTCCAGGCCTACCACGGGAAGAAAGTCGAAAGTCCGGGCTCGGAAGAAGAAAAAGAGCCTCGTTCGGCCGCCGGCTAAAGGATTATTGTACAACCGTTTTCGAGCTTGGCGCGTCGGACTACTTGTCATCCCGAGCGTAGCGAGGGATCTTTGCGGAGTTATTTACCATTAAAGCCTCCGCAAGGATTCCTCGTCGCTTTGCTCCTCGGAATGACAAGCGCGTTTGACTAAAACCTGAAACCGCGCCATAAACAGGCCTCGCAACGTGGGAATCTTACTCAAAAAATACCTTTGGGTCGTCCAGCTCTTCCTGGTCTTTATCGGGAGTTATTTCCTGGCCAAGATCGCTGCGACCTTTATCGCCTCGAAGCTGCGGATCGAGAAAAACCTCGAAGTGGCCAGGCTCAGCACCGCGCCGACGCCGCCCAAGGTTCGGGTCGGCTTCGATGAGTACAAGATCATCCTCGACCGCAATATCTTCGACTCCCGGGAGTTGGCGCCGGAAGTGGCGATGGGGACCCCTGAACCGTCCCAGCTCGATATGAACGCGCCGGCGGTCAAGACTTCGCTGCCGATCAAGCTGGTCAGCACTTTCTCGGTGGGTGCCGGCAACGACAAGCGCTCCACCGCGACGGTGGTTGGCGGCTCCGGCGGCGCGGCCGGCGAAATCTATACCGTCGAGGATGAGAAGCAGTTTTCTCCAGGCGTGAAGATCGTCAAGATCCTCCAGGACCGCATCGAATTCGTCAACGGCTCCAGGCTCGAATACGCCGAGATCGAACGCTTCGGCGGTGGCGTGACCACCGGCCAACCCGGCTCGGCCTTGGACAAACCCCAGCCTCCGGCTAAGCCGGGCGAGGCAGCCGTTCAGCAGACCGAGCAAGGCAAGTTCGTGGTCGAGAAGGCCGAGCTCGACGCGGCCCTTGGCAACCTCGACCAGCTTTTCACCCAAATCCGGGCCGTTCCCCAGATGCAGGGGGGGAAGTCAGCCGGCCTGAAGCTGCTCAGTATCCGGGGTGGCTCGATCTTTGCTAAGCTCGGCCTTCGCCGCAATGACGTCCTGGAGCGGATCAACGGTCAGGAAATGGACATGCAAAAGGGCATGCAGATCTTCGGAACCCTAAAAGATTCCTCTCACATCACCATCGACCTCCAGCGGGATGGGAAGAAGACGTCTTTGGAGTACGTTATTCAGTAGGTGACCCCTAAGGGGTGTCATCCTGAGCGCCAGCGAAGGACCTCATACCCACCAAGGTAGTATGGGTTCCTTCGGCCCTTGGGGGCCTCAGGACGACATCTCTAACGAGATGTCGTTTTTTACTTTGATAATTCTTCCTGTTTTGTTAACTACTTACCCTAAGTTGGGCCTGTAATTTCGAAGCCTTAATGCAAAACGAAATATCCACGGAGAAGAGACGCAATGCGAGTTCTTAGCCGATTAGTGCAACTTTCCATCCTAGGTAGCGTCACGACAGGTTTCGCCGCCGGAGCCCTGGCCCAGATCCCGCCGCCGCCCGCTCCCGGCACTGGAACCACCGGTGGCGCCAACTACGAAGAGCTGAGCGTTCCCAAGGCGGTTCCGGTCCGACCCACCGCCGAAACCCGGGCGGCCGCTCCGACCGCCCCCGGCGCCACCCCAGCTCCCGGGGCCGACGAAGGCCTTTATCTTAACGCCGTCGACACCGACGTACGCGAGATCATCAAACAAATTTCCAAGGTCACCGGCAAAAACTTCCTGGTCGATCAATCGGTTCGCGGCAAGGTCACCATCATCTCCGAAAAGAAGATGACCATCGAAGAGGCCTACCAGGCCTTTCTCTCGGCCCTTGAAGTCCTGGGTTACACCGTCGTCAATGCGCCCGGCGACCTGGTCAAGGTCATTCCGATGAAGGAGGCCCTGCAAAACCCGCTGCCGATCTACCGGGATGACAGCCCGATCACCGATGCCTTCATCACTCGCATCATTCAGATGAAGAATATCAGCGCCCTCGAGATGTCCAATGCGGTCAAGACCCTGGTCTCCAAGGAAGGTAATCTCTTCGCTTATCCGGCGACCAACACCCTGATCATCACCGACACCGGCAGCAATATCGACCGCCTGCTCAAGATCATGCGTGAGCTCGATCAAGAAGGCCCCTCCGAAACCATCGACATCATCCCGCTGCGCTTCGCCAGCGCCAAGGACGTCGCGGCGAAGATCACCGATCTTTACGCGGAGAATCAGCAGCAGGGTGGCCGAGCCGGAGCAGCCGCGCCGCGCCGGGTCGCCGGAGCCGCGGCTCGAGGCCCGGAGCTTGAAGAGACGCCTTATCTTTCCAAAGTGATTCCCGACGACCGGACCAATTCGGTCATCGTCCTGGCCAGCAAACGGGCCCTCGCCAAGGTTCGCGAGCTGGTCTCGCGCCTCGACCGCAAGCTCGAAGCCGGCAGCGAAGGCAAAATTCACGTTCATTACCTGAAGAACGCCAACGCCAAGGATTTGGCCACCGTGCTTGGAGCCCTAACCGCGACCAGCGTCCAGACCAGCCGCCAAGCGGCGGCCGGCACGCCTCCGGGCGGAGCGACGCCCGGCCGTTCGGTGGGCGCCACCGAGGTCACCGCCGAGTTTGAAGGCGGCGTCAAGATCGCGGCCGACGAAAATACCAACGCCCTGATCATCACGGCGACGGCTAAGGATTACCAGACTCTCTCCAAGGAAGTTATCGACAAGCTCGATATTCCGCGCAAGCAAGTCTACGTCGAAGTCGTCATCATGGAATTGACCATCGACAAGAATCGTAGCCTCGGCGTTTCGGGCCAGGGCGGCGGCACCTTCAGCGCCGGCGGCGAGCCGATGCTGGGCTTCGGTTCGTCCTTGGGCGGCACGGCAGCCGGACTCTCGGCGGCGGCGCTCAGCGGTTTGGCGGCCGGCGTCGTCAGCCAGAATACCACCAGCATCCCGGTGACCAATCCCGACGGCACGATCACCAATCTGCAGATCCCGACTTTCGGCGTCATCCTCAACGCCATTCAGACCGACACCAACGTCAACATCCTCTCGACACCCAACTTGCTGACCTTGGACAACGAAGAAGCCGAGATCATCGTCGGTGGTACCCAACCCTTCCCCAGCGGCACCACCTTGACCCCCGGCGGAAACACCACCTTCAACGTCACCCGCGAGGACGTCGGTATCAAGCTTAAGATGCAGCCTCAGATCAACGAGGGCGACATCGTCAAGATCAAGCTGAAGCAGGAAATCACCTCGGTCATCCCCGGCGCCTCGGAAGTGGTTCTGACCTCCCTCGGACCGTCGACGACCAAGCGTTCGGTCGAGACCGTCGTCGCGGCCAAGGATCAACAGACCATCGTCATCGGCGGCCTGATCGACGATAAGGTGACCATGACCACCACCAAGGTTCCCTTCCTGGGCGACATCCCGATCCTGGGCAACCTCTTCAAGCAGAAGAAGACCGTCAAGGCCAAGACCAACATCCTGGTCTTCCTCCGGCCCTATATCATCCGCGATTCCAAGGACTTCCTGAAGATCCTTCAGAAGAAGGTCGAAGAGCGGAACATGTTCGTGGCCCAAAACTACGGCAAGGGTCAACAGAAGGTCATTCGCCAGTCGATCCGCAACCATGCCGCCGACCTGCTGGAATTCCGCAAGGAGATCCAGCGTGAGAACTGGGATTTCCAAAGCGACACCGGCACCAGGGTGGTTCCGGTCGACGGCCAGGCGCCCAGCGGCAGCGGATCCGGATCCAGCGATTCTTCGAGCTTGGATAGTCATAGCCAAGAGCTGCTCCGGGCCGCCAATGGCTCCGACGCCCGCTAATCCAATAGGCCCTTGCCATTGGTTCCGGCGTTCCTCTAAGATCGACCCTCAGCCATCGTTTTTGGGGTATTGGTATGCTCGACAAAAGTCTGGGAAATATCCTTCTTGAAAACACGCCGCTCACCGAATCTCAGCTCGAAGAGGGCCTGCTGGTCCAACGCGAGAAGGGCATCAAGCTGGGCGAGGCCCTGGTTCAGCTCCGTTTCATGAAGCCCGAGGACATCCTGAAGGCCATCAGCATCCAGCTCGGGATCCCCTATTTAAGTAAGATTGATCCCGAAACCATCGCCTCCGACGCCTTCGCCCCGGTCTCGATCAACTTCGCCAAGAAGAACGAACTGGTTCCGTTGAGCCGAAGCGCCGACCGGGTCGAGGTGGCCATCGCCGATCCGGTGAACATCGCGGCCTTGGACGACCTTCGCTTGCTCTACGGGGCCAGCGTCCGCCCGGTAATCGCCAGCGCGGCCGAGATCACCGAGGCCATCAACATCGTCTACAACCGCGGCACCGGCGCCGACCGGACGGTGATGAGCGAGCTGCAGGAAGAGAACCTCGAGAACCTCACCCAAGAATTGGAAGAGCCCCAGGATCTCCTCGAATCCGACGACGAGGCGCCGATCATCCGCTTGGTCAATTCCCTGATTTTCCGAGCGGTGAAGCAGAAGGCCAGCGATATTCACGTCGAACCCTTCGAGAAGGAGCTGGTGGTCCGCTTCCGCATCGACGGCGTGCTCTA
>JBIOXX010000231.1:0-7142 GCA_044869875.1 bacterium
AGCTTTGCAATTCGGCCGGCACTTGAACGCTGCCGTCGGCTTGCTGGTAGTTTTCCAAGATCGCCACCAAGGTCCGACCCACCGCCAGGCCGCTGCCGTTCAGCGTATGGACTAGGCGGTTCTTGCCTTGCTCGTCCTTGAAACGGATCTGAGCCCGCCGCGCCTGAAAATCCTCGAAATTAGAGCAGCTCGAAATCTCGCGGTAGGCGTTCTGGCCCGGCAGCCAGACCTCGATGTCGTAAGTCTTGGCCGAAGCGAAGCCCATGTCGCCGGTGCAGAGGCAGACCACCCGATAGTGGAGGCCCAGCTTTTGGAGGATGGACTCGGCGTCGGCGGTCAACTTTTCCAATTCTTCGTAAGAAGTTTCGGGCCGGGAGAATTTCACCAGCTCGACCTTGTTGAATTGATGCTGGCGGATGAGGCCCCGGACGTCTTTGCCGTAGCTCCCGGCTTCGCTCCGAAAGCAGGGGGTGTAAGCGGTGAGCAAGAGCGGAAGCTGCTCGGCCTTGAGGATCTCGTCGCGGTAGATATTGGTCACCGGAACTTCGGCGGTCGGCACCAGGTAGTAGCCGTTGCCGGTCTTGAAGAGATCGGCCTCGAATTTGGGGAGCTGGCCGGTGCCGCGGAGGCTCTCGGCGTTGACCAAAAAGGGCGGGAGGACTTCTTCGTAACCGTTTTCGAGAGTGTGGGTTTCGAGCATGAAGTTGATCAGGGCCCGCTCCAGCGTCGCGGCGGCGCCGCGGTAGAGGGTGAAACGGGCGCCGGTGATCTTGGCGCCGCGCTCGAAGTCGAGGATCCCGAGTTTTTCGCCGATTTCCCAATGGGGCTTGGGCTCGAAGTTGAATTTCGGCTTTTCGCCCCAAGTCCGCACCACCTTGTTCGCCGATTCGTCGGAACCCACCGGCACCGACTCGTGGGGGAGGTTCGGGATCTGCATCAGGAACTCTTTGAATTCCTTTTCCAGCTCTTCCATTTGGGGGGCGACCGCCTTCACCTTCTCGGCAACTTGTTTCATCTCCTCCAGGATCGGTCCGGCGTCTTGGCCGGCCTTCTTCAACTGCTGAATTTCTTGGGAGGCCTGGTTCTGCCGGGCCCGGAGTTGGTCGTATTCCTGCTGGAGCTGGTTCTTGCGCTGGAGGACCGCCAGGGCCTGGTCGAGCCCCTCGGGGACGGCGCCGCGCTTGGCCAGGCCGGCCTTCACTTGGGCTAAGTTCTGTTGGACGAATTTGGGATCGAGCATGAGGAGCTCCGGCCTAAGATTTATTTCCCGCCAATTCGGCATCGATGATCTGCTTGAATTGGTCGAGGGGCAGGGCGCCCGAGAGGACCCTGCCGTTGATGAAGAAGGTCGGAGTCCCGTTGACCCCGGCCTTGGCGCCGTCGGCCATGTCTTTGTCGACCTCGGCGGTGTATTTGCCGTCGTCGAGACAGGCGTCGAATTTCTTTTGATCGAGCTTGAGCTCGCCGGCATAACGCTTGAGGTCGGGAACCTCGAGGCTCTTCTGGTTGCTCCAGAGAACGTCGCTGTACTCCCAATATTTGTTTTGATCGCCGGCGCATTGGGCGGCTTCGGCGGCCTTCTTGGCCGAGGGGTGAAATTCGAGCGGGAAATCGCGAAGGACGTAACGAACCTTATCGCCGTAGTCGGCGACCAATTGCTTCACTGTCGGCCGAACTTTGCCGCAGAAGGGGCATTGGTAATCGGTGAATTCGATGACCGTGACCTTGGCGTCCTTGCCGCCCTTGCTTGGATCGTCGTCGACGCCGACCTCGACCTTGGGCGGCGCCAATAGAATCTTGACGTTGCTGGCCGATTTCAAGCGGTCCAAGAAGTTCATCCGGTAAAGCTTGGCCTTGCGGGACTGAAGCTCGTTCTTGATGACTTGCTTGAGCTCTTCGAAGCTCCGGCCGCCCAGCTTGTCTTTATTCTGGTCGAAAAAGGACTGGGCCTCTTCGTCGGAAACCGTGCCGACTTTTTCGAGAACTTCGACTTTAAAGAGCTCTTCGACGGTGATGCCGCGCTTCTTGGCTTCTTTGGTCACCAGCCGCTCGTCGATGATGGCGTCCAAGCCCTGTTTCTTGATCTCGTAAACCTGGGACTGAATCTGGATAAGCTGGCCGGCGACGGCTTCGTTTAAATTCTCTTCGGTGATCTTCTCGCCATCGAGCTCGGCGACCACGGCCTTGGAGTCGCTGACCACCAGGGTCGGCGAGGAGCCCGGCTTGGCGGGTTGACCGCCGCCGCAGGCATTGAGAAGGACAAGGCTGAATAATAAAAGGGATTTCTTCATGGTAGCGAGCTACCGCGAAAATCCTTCGAAGGCAAGTAGGGGGAAATCAGCGCTTGAGGCCCTTTAAGGTTTTAAGCACATCGCGCAAGACCGGCAGAACGGCTTTATCCTTGGGGCGCTTGAGGTACTCTTTGCTTTTAATGATCCGTTCCAAAGGCAATATCCGTATTGTCAAGGCTCCAATTCGGAGTTTTTTGCACTTTTCGTATTCCTGTTCAAATTTTTTGAGGCCATGAACCTCGACTACTAGATCGATGAACTCGAGATTTTTCCCGGCGATCAAAGGAGGTTGATGACCGATAGGGGGGACATAGATCGCGCCGATCGCTTTTACAGCGCTTTGAAATTTCGAATCGGAAAGGTCTTTGAACCAAAGGTCGACATCTTGAGTGGAGACCGGAGCGCCCTGAAGCACCGCCGCCGAAAGACCCACTACGATAAATGGGACTTTCCTTTTCTGGAGCTCCTGAAAAAATCTTACTTCTTTATCGGTGAATGGACTTTTTTGGCGCACGGATCAGTGCCAACCTTAATCTTTCTTCGGGGCTTTTCTCCAAGAGAAGAAGGGTGTGATAGACGTGGGAGCGCTCAATTTTGGGGTAGCGGCGGCAAATCTTCTCGGTTTTTTTTAAAACCCTCGCCAAAGAGGAGTCGATTTTTGCCGATGCTTTCACCTAGGGAAAATTAACCCTAGGCCCTTAATTTCGCAAGGGCTTGTTGTTCATCAGCATGAACTGCATCCGGGCTTGCGACTTTTCGGTACCGGCCAATTGGAGGAAAGCCTCGCGCTCGAGATCGAGCAGGTACTGCTCGCTGACCAGGCGCTGGGTCGGGATGTCGCCGCCGCAGAGGACGCCGGCCAATTTCTCGGCGATGAAGGCGTCGTGCTCGCTGATTTGGTTCAAGGCCCTGAAGCCGCGGATCGCCGAGACCATCGCCATCTTGCCGCCGATGCCCGGGACCAGGATGTCCTCGCGAGGCGTCGCTGGCTTGTAGTCCTTGCTGAGGGCCAAGACGTCTTGCTTGGCATCGAAGAGCAGGGTCTCGCGGTTGAGCGAGAACTTATCGCTGGGTTTGAGGTAGTCGAATTCGACGCCTTCCTTGGCGCTGGTTGCGACCTTGGCGAAGCCGACCCGCTCGAAGGCCCGCTGGACCTTGGGGAAGGGGCCGCCGTCGCCGGTCGAGGCCCATACTTTTTGTCCCTTGGACCGCAGCGTGGCTTCGCAGTTGAGCAGCATGTTCTTGCAGCCGCCGCCGCCCGGGATCAGGCCGACGCCGACTTCGACCAAGCCGATATAGGTCTCGGCCGCGGCCCGGACCGCATCGGCGCCCATCACGACTTCGCAGCCGCCACCGAGGGTCAGCCCGAAAGGCGCGGCCACCACCGGCTTCGGCGAATACTTGAGGGCCATGCAGAAATCCTGGAAGGCTTTCACGATCTGGCCGATCCGATCCCAATTACCTTGCTGGGCTTCGAGCCAAAGCAGCATCAGGTTGGCGCCGACCGAGAAGTTCTCGGACTCGTTGGTGATGACCATGCCGGCCAAATTCTCGTTCTTGACCTTTTCCAGGCCCTTGAAGCCCATCGCAATGATCTCGTCGTCGATGGCGTTCATCTTGGAGTGGAACTCGAGGCAGATCACGCCGTCGCCGACGTCGATCAGGCTGGCCGAGCCGTTGCTTTCGATGACCTTGTTCTGTTCGCGGAGATTTTTGAGCAGCAGGATGTTGGCCTTCACCGGCACCGGCAAGTAGCTGTTGCTCTTGAGGTCGAAGAAATAGGTTTTGCCTTCCTTGCGCTTGTAGAAGACGCCTTCGCCCTTTTCCAAAACTTGGGTGAAGAGGGCCGGAACTTGAAGGCCGTCTTTTTTGATCCGCTCGACAGTCTCCTTGAGGCCGATAGCGTCGAGGACTTCGAAGGGTCCCAAATCCCAGTTGAAGCCCCAGCGCATGGCCCGGTCGACGTTGACGACGTCGTCGGCGATTTCGGGAATGCGGTTGGCCGAATAGATCAGGGTGTCGCGGGTGACCTTCCAGGCGAAATCGGCGGCCTTGTCGTCGCCGGCTAGGACGGCCTTGATCCGTTGGCCGACGTCCTCGATGCCCTTGGCGGCCTTGAGCGAGGCGAACTTCACCTCGACTTGGGGCACGTACTCGCCGGTCTTGAGGTCGAGCGAGAGGATCTTCTTTCCTTCGGCGCTCTTCTCTTTTTTGTAGAAGCCTTGGCCGGCCTTGTCGCCGGTCCAGCCCTTGGCGATCATCTGGTTGACGATGTCAGGCATCACGAAAATCGCGTGCTGCTCGTCCTCAGGGGCTTTGTCGTAGGTGTTCTTGACGACGTGGGCCAGGGTGTCGATGCCGGCGATGTCGGCGGTCCGGAACATCGCGCTCTTCGGCTTGCCCAGCGCCGGCCCGAGGATCTTGTCGACCTCCTCGATCTTCCAGCCCTCGTCGATGACCCGCTTGAGCGCGGCCATGAAGGCGAAGGTGCCGATGCGGTTGGCGATGAAATTGGGGGTGTCCTTGGCGTAGACCACGCCCTTGCCCAGCTTGTCCTCGAGGAAATCGGCGATGTCCTTGGTCACGGCCGGATCGGTGTTGGGCGAGGAGATGACCTCGACCAGCTTAAGATAGCGAACTGGGTTGAAGAAGTGGGTGACGACGAAGTTCTTCTTGAATGGCTCGCCACGTCCCTCAGCCATCGAGTGGAGCGGCAGGCCCGAGGTGTTGGAGCTGATGATGGTGTGGGATTGCATCACCTTCTCGACCTTGGCGAAGACCTGCTGCTTGATGTCGAGGCGCTCGACGACGACTTCGACGATCCAGTCGCAGTCCTTCAGTTTTTCCCAATCGTCTTCGAAGTTGCCGGGAGTGATCAGCTTGAGGTCGCGCTGGGTGTAGATCACCGCCGGCTTCGACTTTTTGATCGCCTCGATGCCGGAGAGGGCGAACTTGTTGCGGAAGGCCGGGCTCTTCTCGGTCAAGCCGGCTTTGGCGTCGGCGTCGGTGAACTTAGGGACGATGTCGAGGAGGAGAACCGGGACGCCGGCTCCGGCCAAATGAGCCGCAATGCCGTGACCCATGACGCCCGCGCCCAAAACGCCAACTTTCTTGATCTGTCGCATGGTCGTTACCTCAATAGATAAAAGATTATAACCGTTCGATCACGCAGGCCGCGCCTTGGCCGCCGCCGATGCACATCGTCTCCAGGCCCCACTTCTTGTCGTAGGTGAAGAGATCGTTGATCAGGGTCGCCATGATTCGGGCGCCGGAGCAGCCGAGGGGATGGCCCAGGGCGATGGCTCCGCCGTGGGGATTGAGCTTCTTGAGGTCGATGCCGAGGTCGCGGGCCGAAGCCAGCGATTGGGCGGCGAAGGCCTCGTTCATCTCGACGATGTCGATGTCGTTGATCGTCTTGCCGGCCCGCTTGAGGACCTTGCGGACCGCCGGGATCGGGCCGATGCCCATGATCTCGGGCGCACAGCCGGCGACGGCCATCGCGTGGATCCGGGCCAGCGGCTTGAGGCCCAGGGCCTTGGCCTTCTCGGCGCTCATGATGACGACGGCGGCGGCGCCATCGGTCAGCGGCGAGGAATTGCCGGCGGTGACCTTGCCGTTTTCCTTGAAGACCGGCTTCAAGGTGGCCAGCTTCTCGACGGTGGTCTCGGCCCGGGGGCCTTCGTCGGTGTCGATCTTCTTCACGCTGCCGTCGGCTTGGGGAACCTCGACCGTGACGATCTCGTTCTTGAATTTGCCTTCCTTCATCGCCTTGATCGCCTTCTGGTGGCTCTCATAGGCGAATTGGTCCATGTCCTCGCGCGAGACGTTGTACTTCTCGGCGACGTTCTCGGCGGTCATGCCCATGCTGATGTAGGCGTCGGGCATGCCGGCCTGCATGAGCTTGGGATTGAGCGAAGGATTGAAGCCGCCCATCGGGACGTGGGACATGCTCTCGATGCCGCCGGCCACGAAGATGTCGCCGTCGCCGACCATGATGGCCCGGGCCGCGTCCATGATCGATTGGAGTCCGGAGGCGCAGAAGCGGTTG
Source organism: bacterium (assembly GCA_044869875.1). GTDB lineage: Bacteria > UBA10199 > UBA10199 > DSSB01 > DSSB01 > DATEDP01. Next base: position 6,340 of record JBIOXX010000231.1, read on the forward strand.
AGAGTCACCGCGGCGGCGCTGTTGGGGATGCCGGCCAGGAAGCTGACGTTCCGGGCGACGTTCATGCCTTGCTCGCCTTCGGGCATGGCGCAGCCGAGGATGACGTCCTCGATCTCGGCCGGATCCAAGCCCTTGGCCCGGTTGAGCGCCTCTTTAATGACGGCGGCACCGAGATCGTCGATGCGTAGATTGACGAATTGACCCTTGAGCGCCCGGCCCATCGGGCTTCGAACGGCGCTGACAATGACGGCATCTCGGGTGGCAGGCATAAATCCTCCTAAAATGAATGGCTATTCAGTCTCTCACTAAACCGCCATGACGGGAGGTGTCAAGATCGGATTTCGGGGTTTTTGTCCCTTGTCAGGCCGAGATTCGCCAGGTTAATGAATGGCTTCATCCCGAGAGGAATTCATGGAAAAAAAGCTGAATAAATACAGTTCGCGACTGACTCAGGACCGCGATCAGCCCGGCTCCCAGGCTATGCTCTACGGAACCGGTTTGACCGAGGCCGATTTGGCCAAGCCCTTCGTCGGGATTGCCACCACCTGGTACGAAGGCAACACCTGCAACATGCACCTCAACGATCTAGGTAAGATCGTGAAGCAAGGCTGTCAAGATACCGGCATGGTCGGCATTATGTTCAACACCATCGGGGTCAGCGACGTCATCTCGATGGGGACCGAAGGGATGAGCTATTCCTTGCAGTCGCGGGAGCTGATCGCCGATTCGATCGAGACCGCGATGGGCGCCCACTTCTACGACGCCAACGTCTCGGTGATGGGCTGCGACAAGAATATGCCGGG
>JBIOXX010000232.1:0-5813 GCA_044869875.1 bacterium
GCCGGAACTTCGGTGGCCCAACGCGGCGGCGCCTATCTTTTCTTCCGCTATCTCTATGAGCAGGCCGAGCTGGGCCGTTTCCCCGAAGCCGCCGACGGATCGGCGCTGCTCGCCGCCTTGCTCCAAGGTCCGGGCAAGGGCATCGCCAATATCGAGGCCGCCACCGGCTGGAGTTATCGGAATTTGCTGCTCGATTTTTATGCGACCCTGCAGCTCAGCCAGAGTGGAATCACGGACGACCCACGCTATAATTTCCAAGGAATCTCGCTAGTTGGAAGCCAAAATGATAATCGGGGCACGGTCCTGAAAGGTCTGCAGGGACAAGATCTGTCCAAAATTCCTTTTCAAGGTGAGATCCGTTCCACCGCCGGACTCTTCCTCGAAGTCGACGGAAATCGCCTAATGGATGCAGGACAAGGCTTGAGCTTTTCGGCTCCCCCTAGTATGATCGCCGGTGGAATCGTCATTCGGCTGCAATAAAAGGTTTTTAAATCTCCTCATCCCAGGTCCAGCATGGGCCCAGGGGTTTTCAACAAACCTCGGGCCCATGCTTTCTTTTGGGACCTACGAAAAAATTCCCGGCCTCTTTTCCCCCACCGCAACGTAGAATTTCCCAGCTATGAAAAAATTTCCGCGATTGCTCCTTCTATTTTTCAGCTTCCTTCTGCTCAGCGGCTTCAGTCACATCCCCCAAGGCGCGACCGAAGACATTCTCAATCAAGCCCTCCAAGGCCAGACTCTGATCTTCAACCGCCGCTATCCCGAGGCCAAATCCCTCTTCAGCCAACTGGCCCAGCAATATCCCGACTCGGCGCTCGGCTCCTTCGGGCTGATGGCCCTCTACAATTCGCAGATGTTCGAAAACTTCGACTTTTCCCTCGACTCGACCTTCGAGGAGGAACAACGCCGCAATAAGATCATCGTCGACAAGATCGCCAAGAACGAGAATTCCAGCGCCTGGGAGGACTTTCTCTGCGGTGCTTCCAGCGGTTTGCGCGGATTTTATTACGTCCGGAAGGACGAATACCTCAAGGCCATGGGCGAAAGCGGTCAGGCCCGGAAGTGCCTGGACCGAGCTCTGAAAAAAGACCCGGCTTTCGCCGACGTTTATCTGGGTTTGGGCCTCTACGACTACTGGAAGAGCGTCTTCACCAGCCGGATCAAATTTCTGCCCTTCTTCAAGGACCGGCGGAAGGAAGGGATCGAAGAGATCCAGCGGGCGATCAACGAGTCGATCGTCGCCGGCGACCTGGCGATGGCGGCTCTGACCTTCGTCTATCATGAACAGAATAATGGCGCGAAAGGTGCCCCCCTCGCCCAGACCTTGCTTGATAAATATCCCCAGAACATCATGATGCGGACGATGAAGGGCAATTTCCTCTCGCTGATCCGGAAATTCCCCGAAGCTCAAGCCACGCTCGACGAAGTTTTGAAGATGGATCCCCAGATCAACGTCGCCCGCTACTTCAAGGGCCTGGCCTACAACCGGGCCGGCGATAAGAAAATGGCCGCCGCGACCTTCCAGGATTTCCTCGACCACAATCCACCCAAGGCCTGGCAAGCCTACGCCCACTACATGCTGGGCGTCCTCGCCCTCCAGGAAGGAAAGCGCGACGAGGCTTGGAAGCAGTTCAAGGCCGGCGAGAACGCCTATGGCGATTACACGCCGAACCTCAAGATGATCCTCAAGATGCGTCGAGGCGATGTTTAAGCCTCACGCCCTCTTCCCAATTACTTGACTTCGCTGCAAATTAATCGTTAGTTTCGACCCACTGTGTCATAGGCAGGGTTAATGGGAAGGAGCTGAGCTTGGGAATCCGAATCGTTCAGAAAAGCGACCTCGGCAAAAAAAAGCACCATAGCAAAATCGCCCTCGTTCTCGCCGGCGGCGCCATCAGCGGCGGAGCCTTCAAGGCCGGCGGACTCAAGGCCCTCAACGATTTCCTGGTCAACCGCAAGGTCACCGACTTCGACATCTATGTCGGAACCTCGGCCGGCGGCTTTCTGGCTGCGCCTTTGGCCGGCGGCATCCCGCCCGAAGAAATTCTAAAAAGCCTCGACGGCACCAGCGAGCATTTCTCCCAACTCACACCGCTCGACATCTATAATTTGAACTGGCGCGAGATGGTCGAGAAACCGGTTCACTACCTGCTGGAGCGCTTCGGCTATTTCCCCAACATCCTGCTCGATTTCTTCCAGGCCCTGCCCAACATCGGCGAAAGCCTGAAAAAAGGCTTTCTCCGCTTCGTCAACGAGCCCAACTATTCCAACTACGAAAAGATGGTGAAGCCCTTGGCCCGGGCTCTCTACAGCGGACGGGCGGCTCCGTCGATCCTCAGCGCCATGCCCACCGGCTTCTTCGACAACCAGCCCTTGGAGCGCTTCCTCGCCGAGAACATGAAGCGGAACCACCTCAGCAACCACTTCAAGGTGCTGAAGCGGATGCGGGGCAAGGATCTTTATATTTGCGCGATGGCCCTCGACACCTCGGACCGGGCGATCTTCGGCTGGGACGAGAAGAACGACGTGACGATCAGCCAGGCCGTCCAAGCCTCGACTGCGATGCCCGGCTTCTACAAGCCGGTGCGGGTCAAGGGCGTCGACTACATCGACGGCGGCGTGCTCAAGACCGCCAACATCGACCTGGCTCTGGAAAAAGGCGCCGAGCTGGTCATTTGCTATAACCCCTTCCGGCCCCTCAAAAACCTGGTCCACGTCGAGTATCTCCGGGAGAAAAACCGCTACGTCGCCCGCGACCCGCGGATCTCGGACAACGGCGTCTTCGGTGTCTTCAACCAAGTCTTCCGCACTCTCTATCATCAGCGGCTGCAGGATGGGATCAAGCGTTTCGAAGAGGACAAGAGCTTCAAGGGCGACATCATCCTGATCCAGCCCAAGGAAGACGACGCGACCTTCTTCCAGATGAATCCCTTCGCCTTCTGGACCCGGGCCAGCGCCGCCAAGTCCGGCTTCGAATCGGTGCGGATGTCGATCCTCGATCGCTTCGACGAGATCAAGCCGATCCTCGCCTCCTACGGAATCGAAATGACCCGCGAGCTGGTCGAGCAGGATGCCGCCAAGATCCAAAGGGCGGCCAACGACGAGCAAGAGATCATGGACGTTCTCGAGGGCCAAGGCGGTAGCCGCAGCCGGCTGCGCATCATCCTCGGCGGCCGCAAAGCCAAGGCGTCATCCTGAACAGCAAAAAGTCATCCTGAACGAAGTGAAGGATCTACGACTGCCCAAGGCAGATTATCTACCTTATGTGGTCGCAGATCCCTTGTGCCCGTCTTTTGGGTATTCGCTACGCTCAGGATGACCTCCACCAAAAAAAAAAGACCCCGTTCCATGACGGAACGAGGTCCTGTGGCGTAAATCAAATTTTAGTCGATTACCATTCGGCGCCGTCGCCCTTTTTCGGTTCAGCCTTCTTGGGCTCTTCCTTCTTGGGCTCTTCTTTTTTAGGTTCTTCTTTCTTCGGCTCTTCCTTTTTAGGCTCTTCCTTCTTCGGCTCGGTCTTGGCCGCGGGCTTGCCGGCCGGCTTACCGGCGGGCTTCGCGGCGACCTTGCCTTGAGCATCGGGCTTGCTGTCCGGAAAGTCGATTTCGGCATTGGTGCCGCGGGCCTTGTTGTATTGCTTGACGGCTTCACTGGCTTGGTCCCAAGCGGCGCGAGCCTGCTTGTTGGCCTCGTCGGCGGCCGTGGTGGCCTCCTTCAAAACCGCTTCGGCTTTCTTCTTGTCGTCGCCGCTGAGCTTTTCAACTTCAGCCTTGATCTTGGCGACGTTCTCGTTAGCCGCGTTCATCTTCTCTTGGGCCATGCGATAAGAATGGACCGCATCGTTGGCGTAAGCGCCGCCATCGGCCGGCTTCTTCTTGACCTCACCGAGGTCGAGGGTAGCGGCTTTAGCGTTCTTGGTGGCAACCTCAACGTGACCCTTGTTCTCGTCGCGGAGCGATTCGACCAAAGCCAAGCCGGTCAGAGCCGGTTTGGCGGCCGGTTGGACCGGGGCGCCAGGAGTTCCCGGGGTCACCGGAGCGGCGCCGGGTTTAGCGGCATCGGCCGGTTGCTTGTCCTCATCTTTAGGTCGGGACGCGCTGCGAGGCTTGGATACGCCGCCGCCACGGATGTTGTCGACGATGCGCAGGATGTCGATGCCGCCGCCGGCCGTGAAGCCGTTGGGGCTCAAGCCCATCGCCGGATAATTGCCGTCAACGACGTCGAGCTTCGGATTGACGCCCGGCTCCATCCGATAACCGGCGCCGACGCAGACCGCATCGCCCCAGGTGCAGAGCTGAGCGCCGAGGCCGAACATGAAAGAGGTATTGCTGAGCGGGAAGAGCAAGGCGTTCTTATTGAACTCGGCGCCCTTCATGCCGTCGCGCGATTCCTCGGCGGTGTAGTGAGCAGCACCGAGATCAAGCAGAGCGTGAGCCGAGAACCAGCTCGGAACGAAAGCATAACCGAGGTCGGTCTGCAGGCCGAAGGAATGGATGGTAGCGCTGCTCTCGACGCCTTGGCCCAAGTCTTTGTTCAAGCCTTGGTAATCGTAGAAACCACGGAGAGCCAGGGAGAGCTTATCGTCGAAGAAGCGGAATCGCGGGCCGGCGCCTAATTTAAAATTGAAGCCGCCGTGATCGATGCCCTGTTCGTTACCCATGTTGCGGCCACCGTAACCAAGGTCGACCTTGACCGACCAGCTGCCCGGATCCGCGGCATCGAACACCGGAGGAGTCGCATCGGGAGAAGGAGTTGCAGCGACAGCCGGAGCGGCAGCCTTGACTTCCGCCTTCGCTTCAACCTTGGCGGCGGGAGCGGGATCGGCGGCCGGCGGAGCCGGCGGGGTGGCGGGAGCGGCGGGTTTAGTAACTGGTGGCGTCATTGCGTCAACCTCCTGCTAGAGAGCATGATTCGCTGGCAAAGGACGTCCAAATCCTTTGCGGCGGCGTTTCGGATTCTGCTTCTGCGGGAGAGTTAACGAATGAATTCGAAAACTTGAGATGGTCTCGTCGACCGGTGTGCCCCCCGCATCTCGCTTAACTTATCGGCAATAAAAAAAAAAGTTGCGTCGATTCGCCAGAATCGTCGGCCGGCCAAAAAAAACCCGATCTTTCCTTGCGAAAAGATCGGGCTGAAATCGGGATAGACGGTTCTTATCAACCGTGTTCGTCGCCGCTGCCAATGACCGGCGGAACTCCGGCATCACCGCCGCCACTGCGGGGCGGATGGGCCGGCGGAGACGTCTCGATGATGCTGGGATCGAAGATCATCGGCGGAACTCCGGCATCGCCACCGCTGCGTGGCGGATGGGCCGGCGGATCGGTATGAACCACCGGGGGATCGGTGCGGACGACCGGCGGGTCAGTGTGAACCACGGGCGGATCGGTATGAACGGCCAGCGGATCGGTATGAACGGCCGGCGGATCGGTGTGAACCGGGTCGCGGTGAGTACCCCGGCGCCGGCGGCCGCGGCTTCCTCCGGGAATCGGATCCTCGACGGTCATGTAGACGCCGTCGCCATGATTGGGAAGACCGTTGAAATGGTCGACGACTTCATTGGCCTGGCGAACCGCGGTGGAAACCCGGCTCCGGGTCTCGGTCTGCCAAGTCGTCATCTCGCGGAGGAGACCTTCGGCAGTGGTCCGCTCCGCTCCGCTCAAGCCTTCAATCGCGGTATGAGCGTCGGAAATGGCCTGGGTGAACTGTTGGTAGTACTCGACAGCGGCCTGAGCTTGGGTCGCAACTTCGGAAGCATAAAGCCGGCGACTGCGCATTTCGGTTTCGCCCCGTCCCGAAATTGCCTGATACAGTCC
>JBIOXX010000233.1:0-7844 GCA_044869875.1 bacterium
AGACCCCGGTCCACAAGTTCCACCGCGAAGTGAAGGCTTTGGAAAAGATCGCCGAAGCCGGCGACCTCCAGGCTTGGACCTCCAAGGTCGGTCAGGTCGATGCCCTGGCCCAGCAAGCCTTCGAAGACCCGATGAAGCTCCTCGAAGCTAAGGTTCAGGTCAAGAAGCTCGAGCTCACCCTTTTCGTCAAGGCCAGCAAGACCGCCCTCCAACAGGCCGAAGCCGCCGAAAAGCAAGCCAAAGAGGCCGAGTTGACCGAGAACCAGGCCTCCCGGGCCCTTTGGATGAAGGCCCAGCAGCTCCGCCAGATGGGCCGCCTCTTCCAGGACAAGCTCCGGGCCCAGCTCCAAACCGCCTAATTCAGGGGAAAAACGAGGTCTTCACTTCGGTTTTTTAGAAATTTGGGAAATAATGCGTAGAAAAGACTGGTGGTCCATGGGGAACGGTATCGAAAAAGATCGCGGCATCCAGAGCACGCTCTGGAAGTGGGCGGAGGAGTCCAAGCTCCCGACTCGCCCCGTCGCCAAGGGGACTGAAGGGGCCCAGGATGGCCGCCAAGTCGTCGAGTTCGTTTTCAGCCACTTCGAAAAATTCTCCCCCAAAATTAAAAAGCAGATCGAGGTTCTCCAGAAAAGCTTCCGGGCTCTCGGCTTCTCCGACGATGAGGCTAAGGCCATTCTCGCCGGCGATCCCAAAACCGGGGCCAAACGCCTGGTGGAGCGCGGCAAGGATTTCGAAAAGCGGGCCGCCGAAGCCAAGGCCGAAAAGAAGCCGGCCGTCGCCCAAAATCTTCTGGAGCAAGCTCAAACCGCTTACCGGCTGGCGCTCGGAGTCGAGCCCAAGGATGCCTCGGGCCACCGCGCCCTGGCCGATCTCTTATATCGCCAAGGCGATGTCAAAACCGCCCGTGAGGAAGCGGGACTAGCGATTCGGCACGCCGACGCCAAAGAGATTCCGGGATTGATCGTCTGGCTCCATACCCTCCAGGATCCGGCGGTGAAAAACGGCAAGGGCCTCGACTTCGTCGTGGCCAACTTGGTCGAAGCCCACCGCTTCGACGACGCCAAAAATTTATACGAAGGCGCGGCCCGAGCCCAGAGCGATGCGGCCAAAGCCCAGAAGTTTCACGAGAAGGCGCTGCTGGTCGAAGAGTTGGGCGGCGCCTTCGCTCCGACATTCAACGAAAAAACCAATTCCCAGGTGACGAGGCTGCACACGGCCCTGCGGGCCCAAGGAATCCCCGGCGGTTTGATGGCCGGCGCGACCGGGGAAGGGAAGGGGGCCCGCGAGCTCAATGCCTCCCAAGTTTTGGCCTTCGTCGACAAGAACGGCGAGGACCCGCGGGTGCAGAAGGCACTCAAGGAATGCGGCCTGGCCTTGCCGAAGATGAAGTTTCGCGACGCCGCCGACCAAGAGGCCTTCGCCAAGCTGAGCTATTCCCAAAAGCATTCGCTCTATCACCAGCGCCAAGCCGAAGCCGCGACCGACGACAAGTCGAAGGAAAAGCATCTCGCGGCGGCGGCTCATTTCGATCCGACTTCGACGGCGAAGCTCCGGGCCTTGGCCGAGTTTCATGCCGGTCAAAAGGATAGCAACTCGGCCATTACGGCTTATCAGTGGCTGGTGAAGATGGAGCCCACCAATGCCGCCGATCGCAAGGCCCTCGGCAAGCTCTACCTCGAGCAGGACCGTTGGGAAGAGGCCTATAAAACCCTGCCCCGTCCCGAAGCTGAAGCCATGCTGGCGACCAAGCTCGATAAAGCCCGCCAATTTGCCGAGATCAAGGACTTCGACAAGGCCCATTCGATCATTAAGCAGGCTTGGAGCTTGCTGGAAGCGGATTATAAAGGCCGTGCCACTCTGTCAGCCGATGAGAGCGGGCGGATTCTACGCTTAAAAGCCAACCTCGACCTCCAGACCGGTGCAGTCCACACTCTGGAGAAAGGCGCTGAGCACGGCGTTCAAGGTTACCGCCAAGCTGTTGAAACGACCACCGAAGCGATTCAGAAAAATCCTAAAGACGTTGATGCTTTTCTGCTTCGGGCCAAGGCCCAGGACAAGCTCGGCCAATACGAAGCGGCGATGGCCGATTACCAGGCGGCGGCCAAGCTTTCGCCCGATGGCTTGCGCTCGCTTCCCGAGGAATACCTCCGCTTCACCGAGCGCTACCGCGAGAAGCTGCGCGGCGACTTCACCAAGGAGTTGGGCGATTTCAAGCGCTTCTCCTACGAGACCGACGATACCCAGAAGAAGAAAGCCCAAGAGAGCTTGGTCAAATTGGAGTCGCTGGCCAAGACTTTGAAAGATTTCCCGTTTTATAGCGATTACGAGCATTTCCAAGACCAAAAGCTGGTGCGGGAGTTTTACAAGTACCGAGTCCAGAACCACGAAGCTCTGGGCATGCTGAATTACGTCGGCGTGGTCCCGCTGCCCGAAGACAGCACTGCGGTGAAGGCCGGTCACCTTGTCGCCAATTTCGCCGGCCTTCATGCCTCGAAGCAAATCCTCGACATGAAAAAACGAGCCGACATGGAATTGGAGCGGGTCGAAGACCACAATGCCCAGCTCGTCTCGATGGGCTATGCCGGCAAGAAAGGCGAGTACGAGGCCGAGCTGAAGGGGATGGAAGAAGAAATGCGGGGATTGCGCAACCGGCTGCTTCCGACCCTCGAGCTCAAGGCCGGTGAGCAATCGACGCTGGAGCAGATCACCAACGCCGAAATCGTTTGCGGCATCAACCGCGAGTTGGGGCACTATTCGGGCCTGGCCGGTACTTTGACCCAGTGGCAGAACCTCGTCGACCATCTCTCGCCGAACGTCTTAGAGTCCGATTTTCGGGTGGAGCAATACGGCCAGATGATCCGCGATTGGAAGGTGATCCGAGCTCTCGATGAGAAAAAGTATGATGGGCCGGCCCTACCCACCGATTCCGAAATTTTCGACAAGATGCTGAACCTATTGCACGGCGATCATGGGCTTTACAAAATCGCCGAAAGTTACGCCAAGAACCAAGGCATCGCTTGGGATCTCGAGCTCTTTCGGAACGTGACCACTGGGATCATCGTCGGCGACGAGACTCAAGACACCCGGTTGATGAATCTCCTGACGCCGGATGGCATCAAGACCCTTTTTGAAGTCCAGAAGCAGGCCGAGAAGTTGGAGCAGCAATCGACGATTGCCTACAACGAAGAGAATTGGGCCCAGGCTCAGGCGTTCTCGCTGCAAGCGCTCCAGCTCTACGGCCAAATCGGCAACGCCACCAAGGTCGACGCGCTGATAGAGGAGATGGACACTCAGGCTCAATACTCCAGCCGCCGCGACGTGGTCACCGATCTCGACATGCTCCACACCTATCAGGCCATGGCCCAGGCGCTCAATGGCTCGGGATTGGCGGTCAAAGGCGATTATAGCCAGACCTACGAGGACAAGGTGTTGAAAGAAGCCCGGCGCTACGCCGATCACCTGATTCAGGGCTACAGCTTCGACAGCCCTTCGCAAATCCAGGGATTGGTTGCCGCCCGAAGCTTCTTCGAGTGGGACCATAATGAGGAAGGCGTCCAGGAAGCCGACAAAAAATTGAAAGAGGGCCGGGACGAGCTGCAGCACTGGGTCAAATCGCGTGTGACCGGGATCGAGAGCCCCGGCGAGCGCGACGCCGTCTCTTTCGGCGCCGAGTGGGGCACCTACAGCCTCGACGCCCGTAAAGGGATCCTGAGGGAATCGGCGGCTTTGCTCGAAGCCGACTTGGCCTTGATCGCCACCCTGGATCTTTCCAAAAAAGAGGTTCGGGAAGAATGCGGCAACAAGATCCTCGGCCATCTTGACCTCTGGCGGCGGGCTCTTGCTGGCAGCCCCCAGCTCGATCCGGCTTTTCGAATGGAGCAGTACCGGCAGCTCGCGGCAACCGTCGCTCTGCTCAATAAGAAGGATTTCACCGAAGGCGACAAGGCGATTTTACAGAAGACCGATCCCGTCGCCGATGGCACCGTTTTCAGCCAGGTTAAAGTTCAAGCCGAAGCTAAAAGGGCCGCTTGGTACGGGCCTTCGCTGCAAAATCAGACCAAGGCGATTTTGGAGATGGGCAAGACGATGATCGAGGAGAACTCCTTCGCCTTCTACGAAGGATTCCCCGCGCAGTATACCGACGTCGTCCAAACCGTTCGCGAGCACGGGCTCTCCAAACAAATCGAAGATGGAATCATCGGGAACTACATTCAAAACGGCGACGATAAAGAGCTTCGCCTGAACAAGGCCGATTGGCAAGAGATCGAGAAGATCTCGATGACCTACAAGGGAGACGTGGCGCTCCAAGATTCCCTGATCGAGAGCTATCTCATGAAGGCCGGGAAATTCAACCCGATCGAGGAGAGCCAAGAGGCGACCAAGGCCAAGATTCAGGCCGACTATCTGGCCCGTTTCGATTCGGCGATCAAGAACGGCGATGCCGAATTTCTTTCGGTCATGGGCACCGATTCCTTCCGCAGCTTCCGCGACATCGATATGGAAGGGCATAAGAAGATCGCCGATTCGCTCAATCCCGAGCTTCCCAAGACTGAACGGCTCCAAGCGGCCATGGAAGGCGCCGCCGTGTTCGGGCAAATCGGCGTCGAGTCGCGAGTCGACGAGGCGCTGATTCCGGTCAAGGCCCATATCGATTCGATCGCAGATCCGGCCACCCGGGCCACCGGCTATTTTTCCTTGGCTCAAGTTTACGAGATGGCGGGAATGGACAACAAGGCCAAGGTTGAGCTCCAAAAAGTCATCGACATGGACAAGCCCGGCGGGGCCGGGAAAGGCGACAAATCGGTTCACGAGATGTCGGTTTTCGCCCAAGCCAAGATCCATCTCGCCGACAACAAGTTGGATGAAGCCAAAAAATTGCTCGCCGAGATCCAGGATAATTCCAAGGCCAAGGAGATCCTCGGCCAGATCGATGGGATCCAGTTCCAGCAGCGGGTTGGCTACCCGATGGAGTTCCTTTCCGGCGTGATGATGGCCGAGGTCGACAAGCAACGTGGCAACGACCGCGAAAACGCCAAGTACTACTTTGAGACCAAGGAAAAAGCCGACCAATTCATGTTCACGGCCCAATCCTTTTTGAAGGAGGCCAAACGGCTCTGCGACAGCGGCGAGTGCAAAACCTTGCAGCAAGCGATGGATCGCCTGCGGACCGAAGGTAGTTACTACGCGGTCTTTCGGTTTCTCGACAACACCGGCCGTGGCAAGGACACCCTGGCTTACATCAAGACGATGGGAAATCCGGCCCTCAGCGACGTTCAAATGGCCGGTGAGACGCTGCGCTTGGCCGAGCAGCTACTCAGCCGCGACGACTTCGACTTTGCGATGAAGATCTCGGCCGGTCTCCTCGACGATCCTTTCGTCTCCCAACAGGCCAAGGACCTGGTCAAGAATCGGATCCCCGACGAAGCCAAGGCTCACGCCCGCCGCCAAGCGATCTGGAAAGCGGTGAAGGATATCCTGATCGTCCCGGCCATCATCGAGGGTCGCTATGGCGACGCTTTCATCAGCGCGGTCACCACGATCGCTTCCTTTGGTATCGGACGGATCTTCAGCGCCGGCGCCAAATTAGCCTGGGCCGGCATGACCGCCCGCTCGGTGGCTCGCGTCGGCTGGATGGCCCGCTTTGCGGCCTACGCTCCCCGAGCCTTCAAAGTCGGTGAGGTTGCGGTGGTGGCGATGGCCGACAACGCCGGCTTCGCCGTCGGCGGTATGCTCACCGAGTCGGCGATAACCGGGAAGAACGCATTCAGCTGGGATCGCTTCTGGCATGAAATGGCCTTGGGCGCTGCACCTTTTGGCTTAGTCCACGCATCGGGCAAGGTCATGGGCATGATCGGAAAACGAGCCGAGCATATTCCGTGGCTCAAAGTCGCCAACGAAGCCGACGCCGCCTTGCTCAAGGCCGAGGGTAAACTGGCCATCACCCAGGGCGGCCGGGCGGCTCTTTGGACGACTCATCTCTTCATGGATGCCAGCGCTTTCACGATCGGTGGAACAATTAACCAGAAGATCGGTCTGCTCGAGGAGGACAATGCCCCTTTAGGCTTGGTCTTTTTACAGAACATGGGGACCGTCCTCCAGATGAAAGGCGCCCATAAGGCCGTCAATGGTTTGACCGGCGGACGGATGGATAAGTTTGATCGCAAGCTCGATCAGGAGCTGCACCTCGCTCCGAGCTTAGCCAAGCTCAAGATCAATCCCAAAAGCGCGGCCGGGAAGGCCATGTCGGCTTTTCTCATGCATTATTCCGACGCCATCGGCACCAAGCAAGGCAAGCCGTTGAGCTCGGCCGAACTGGTGAAGCAGATCGGGGCCTTGAACGACGGCGCCTTGGCCTTGTTGAAAAAGAGCGGCATCGGCGGAAAGGGAGATTCCTTCGAAGCGGCGCGAGCCCAGCTTTTCATGTACGCCGCCACCAAGGACATCGATGGCAAGAACCTGGCTTGGTACGCCGAGCGGATGGGGGATATTTCCGGGCTCGACAAAATGGCCACCGACCTCTTGCCGGCTGACGCTTATTCCAAGGCCGACCGCGAAGTGATGAAGACTAACTTGCTGCTCTGGGCGATGTCGACTTCGGGCCATCCCGATCTTGCCAAGGAAAAGATGCAGAAGTTCGGGGAGCTGAGCGCAGAGATCGACCAAAATCTTCGGAAATCGGTGGAAGGAATCCTCGGACCGGGATCGGCGACGACCGTGCAAGGCAAGCGTTTGCGGGAAGCGTTTTTAGCTCGGGCTTTTGAAATAGCCAAAGAGCCTTCCGACCTTTCAGTTCTAACCTCGGGATTGGCGAAGCAAGGTCCGATCCTGGGCGCCCGTATCGATGATTTAGTGGCAGCTGCCCGCCTCACCGATCCCAAGGCTCGTCTTGCCTTGGTCGAATGGGCGACTGAAAAGGGCTTCGATGTCGCCGCCTTCGAGTATCTCCAAAAAGAAGTGATGCGCGGCGAGGTTGCCGTTTATTTTTCGGAAGGGAAGATCCACGCCGACCGTGTGCCGGCCGAATCCAAGGCCGAGCATCAGCGCCAGGCTGAGGATGCGATGAAGGCCCGAGGTCTTCGGCAGAAGGGCCAAGAGGGTTTGGGCCTAGCGAAAGACCTGGGGCTGGCGAAGCCTTTGGGCACCAAGTCCGACACCGACCGTTTCCACGAGATGGTTCTGCGGGCCGCCATGGAAGGAAAAGTGCCGCTGGATAAGGCCAAGGAGCTTTACCTCGCCTTGGAGCCGGCGATTAGCATGCACGTCGATCCTTTGCACAAGGATGGAGTCTTGCGAGCGGTCTTTCTTGAAATCCTGAGCGGAAAGCTCGGCGAGGGCCAAGCTTGGGCGATGGCCAAGCAATTATCGAAGGGTGAAATCCGGCTCGATGTGACCGAGTTCGGAAAATATGAGGTGAGCTACAACCCGATCGTTTCCAAACCGGCAAACGTTTCCGACACGACGAAGGTCGACCAACCTAAGGCTGCCGACGCACCGACTCCGCCACCCGATACCAAGGCCGTCGACACCGGCAATGCGACGAAGGTTCTGCAGCCGAAGAAGGGCGCCGCCACGGCCGTCGATACCGGCGATGCGACCAAGGTCCTGCAACCGAAGAAGGGCACCGTCGCTACCGTCGATTCCAAGCAAGAACTGGCGACCAAGCTCGAAGAGCTCCGGGCGCTCGATGCGGCCAATGAGGCTCTCAATCAAAAGGCCCGAACCGGTCAAATGACCGCCAAACAAATTACCGATGAATCGACGCGTATCGGAGACGAAAAGCAGAAAGTTGTCGCAGCAATCCAAGCGCTCATCGCTCAAGGCGTCATGGAAGCCGGCAAGGC
>JBIOXX010000234.1:0-2761 GCA_044869875.1 bacterium
GATTGAGGAAAGGCCGCCCGGCCGATCACCACTTCGTTCCCCGAAAAGATGGGTCGGTAAGTCCAAACATCTTTCATAGCGCTTAAACCCGGAAGGTTGCCCGGGACCGTCTGCTCGCCGGTCAAGGCGACCGGCGCCGGAATCGCCACCGTGGGCTCGCCTTGCGAATATTCGATTCCGCCATACACGGTCTTCTTCATTTCATCGTAGATGAATTGGTAAGCGGCGCGGGCATCCGGATCCTGAATGCCGGCGATGTGCTTGCGCAAGCCGTCGCCGTCGGCAACGTAATGCAGGTTGAACTCGGCGAGAAACTCCTCGCGCGAAGCAGTGTAGCCCTTGCGATATTCCTTCCCGCCGGCCCAATCGAGGCCGTAGATCTGTCCCTTTTCTCCGATTAACTTGATGCCGGCCTCGACCTTTTGGCGCGTCTCTTTGGAAACTTGAGGGTCGGGCGCCCCATTGGGATCGTAGCGGTGCGAAATACTGTGCCCGATCTCGTGGAGCACGATGCCGAGCAGGTTGCGGCGAGGCCCTGACATCACTCCCTGGTACAAATGGACGTAGCCGTTATCGAAGGCGCTCATCTGAGCGGCTTGGACCCGGTCGGCATAGAGGACGATGCCCTTGAAGTAAGGCTGGCCATTGGCATCCTTGGCTTGAAGCAAGGAAGGCGGCAATTGCTCGACGACCGTTTGAATGTAGCGGGCTTGGTCGGCCGGAATCTCAAAATTGGTGCTCGGATTATTCTCGTTCTTGAGCTTGATCTCCAAGCCTCGGGCCTTGGCCGAGCTTTTCAGATCGGCGGTCGCCGCTTGATTTTCGGCTTTGCCGCTCTCCTTGAAAGCCATCCGCTCGGCCCACGCCTTATAGACCTTCAAATCGGCCGGGGTGGCTCTAGTGTGCATGATGGTTCCGGCCCCGCTGCCTTGAGCTTCGAAGACAAGGCCCATCTGGGGCGAGATCGGCCGATAATCGATCACGGCTTCGCCGGCAAGGAAGCGGGCTTCCAGCTGCGGTGTGAGACCGGGAATGTCGGAATTTTGCGGCGAGTTGAATTGGACCATGTCCTGCTTCACCAATTGAACCGGAGTCATGGGCCCGGCATTGGCCTTGGCTCCGACCGGAGCTTTCCTCGGTGGAGGCAAGGGCGGCGGAAGGGACGACTTGGGTTTGGAGCCCGTTGCCGGCGGCGGATTCGATCCCGATCCTGGAGGCGGTTTGCCATCGGAGAAGCCCGATACTGGCTCAAGCGCTTTATAATTATCGGGTACCACGACTTCCACTTTTTGGACGCCCTCGCCCTGCTCGTAGGAAATGGCGAAAATGTTGTCCTTGTCGGGCTTGGCCGGCAATTGAATCTTCTGCCCCTCGACCGTCACAATTTGGCCGGGGTTCTGGATATTGCCCAAAGCGATGTCATGAAAGCGATCGGCGGCGGTCTCGTCGCCCAAGGTGGCAGCGCTAAATTGGTTGAGACCCTTGAAGGTGTCTTGGGTCGGGCCAGGCTCGTCCCCTCGCATGAACTTCGATCCCTTCTCCTTGTAAGCCACGCCGAGGAGATTTTCCCAGCCGCCGTCGCTCGCGATATGGAAGCGGTCGCCGGGCTTGAGCCCCTTGACCACATAAAGCTGGGGAGTATTGGAGCTGATAGCGTTAATCAACGTCGACGATCCCATGTTGTCAATATGGGAGTATCCGACCGTTTCGTAATCGCCGTTGGGCTTGCGGCGGCTCATAGCGACCATGGCGTCCCCGGCGGTCGCGATCATCGCTTGGTCGCCGACGATCACGACGACGCTGCCGGCGCCGGTCGCCTGCTTGGCTTTGGGGCCGGCGTGCTTTTTCTGCTCGGCCAGGGCCATCATTCCGGCCTTGAACAACTCGTCGGCGGTCGGAACCCGGCCTTCGGCAGTGGCCTTGGCGGCTTGGGCGTGGATGCCCTGCAGCCAAGCGCTCGAGGCCACGTCGCCGCCGCCCATTCCGCCTGCGCCGTCGGCGCCGGCGATGATCTTAACCTCAGTGCCGTTGGCCAGCTTGAACTTGCCCAAATAGGTTCCGTCTTCCTGATAATTCCTCGCTCCCTTGGTGGTCTTCGAAGAAGCTTGAGACCCGTCGGCGAAGGTCATCTGGTCGGTGCCCTCCTGGCCGCCCACGATCATCTTGGCTTCGCCGATCGGCTCGCCCTTGCCGTTCTTGACCACTTCGTTCTTCTTGACGTTCAGTTCGACCTTGCCTTCCCGCGGATCGACGACCACGGCGGCGCTTCCCGGAGCCGGCTGGGCTTTTTGGACTTCACCCGGCCAAATCCTCAGCGAAACCGTCGAGGTGACGGGCTGGCCTTGAGCATTGAAGCGCATGCCGAGCGACTTCAACTCATTCGCGGTGAGATCCACCACCATCTTTTTTTCGCCCTGGGCCGGATTGCCGTAGGTAATCTCGGCGACGAAGACTCCCGGTTTGGCGTGAGGCGTCAACCTGGAGATTTGCCCAAGCTCGGCGCCCGGCACCAAGGCTTGATTCAGAGGGTGGGGCTCGATCTTGAAGGACTGGTTCCCGTACTTCGCGTCGACATGAGTCGGCAAAGGCACGGCTTTAAGCTGTGGCTTCGGCGAGGGCGGCGGCGGAACCGAAAGCGGAGTGGCAGTGGCCGGTTTCGCGGCTTGAGGCAGAGGCACCGACTCGACGCCCGGGGTCAGCTTGATCTCGACCGACTTAAGCGGCCGCCCATCCTGGCCGATCACGATCCCGAGCTCCTTGG
>JBIOXX010000235.1:0-7883 GCA_044869875.1 bacterium
AAGATCGGCGAGTATCAGCAGGCCCAGTCCAAGTTCAAGGCGGTGGAAGGCCGGATCCGCCCCAAGTCCCAGGTCCAGCTCACCACCAAGCTCGAGGCCTTGGCCACCCAGAGCGGCCTTGGCCAGAACATCGACTCCTTGAAAGAAATGCCGGGCACTCCGGGCGAGGATTTCGAAGAGGTGGTGGT
The DNA here is from genome assembly GCA_044869875.1 of bacterium. Lineage (GTDB taxonomy): Bacteria > UBA10199 > UBA10199 > DSSB01 > DSSB01 > DATEDP01. The sequence continues at coordinate 189 of JBIOXX010000235.1, forward strand.
GGCGGTTCGGCTCTCGCGGCTGCCGCTCAGTCAATTAGTCGAGTTCCTCTACGGTATCGAGAGCCAGAATGACTTAAGCCTCAGGATCAAGCGCCTCCAGCTCAAGCCGCGTTACGACAACCGCCAGCAATTCGACGCCAATTTCGAGGTCAGCACTTACGTCAGCACGGCCCAGCCCGGACCCGCCGGCGAAGGGGAGGGAGGCTAAGCGATGCGCTCCAAGTTTTCGATCTTCCTCTATCTCGGCGCCGGAGTTCTTTTCTTCCTCTTTTGGCTGATCTGGGTTTTTCCGACCGACGCGCTCAAGTCGCGGATCCTGACCGAGATCGAAAACCGCACTCAGGGCCGCTACAAGATTGACGTCGGCAATTTGGACTTGAGCCTCTTCGGCAGCTTGACCTTCAAGGATCTGAAAGTGTCGGAAGGGGTCGGCGACCAGGAAAAGCTTTTGCTCAAGACGCCCAAGCTCAAGCTTGGTTTTTCGCCTCTTGGGATGATGTCGCAGAAGATGGATTTCGATTACTACATCCAAGGCAGCAAGGGCGATCTCGAGGGGAATTACCGCCAAGAGGGCGATGAAACCCATTTTAGCGCCGCTTTCGACGAGTTTCCACTCGCCGATCTCGGCTTCCTCAGCGCCAAGGCCAAGGTGCCGCTGACCGGGACCGTCGAAGGCGATATCGACTTGACGCTCCATCGGGCCGATCCCACTAAAAATTCGGGCAACATCGATCTCAAGCTCATCAACCTCACGATGGGCGCGACCCGGCTGGCTTTGGATCCTTCGGCTCCGGAGAGCGCGATGGAGATTCCGCCGATCAAGCTATCCGGCGCTAAAGATTCGGTCATCCTCGGCGAAGTCCTGAAAGACAGCCTCGAGGTTAAGTCGGTGACGCTCAAAGGCGGCGACCTCGATCTGAATTTGAGCGGCCGGGTCAGCCTCCAAGCGGTGAAGGCCTCGGACTACCGCTTGGCTTTGCAGGGCCAATTCTCCCTGACCGAAGGCTTGGCCAAGGCTCTGCCCTTCCTCTTCATCATCGAGCAGCAGAAGAATCCCCAAGGCGTTTATCCGCTCAACATCACCGGCCGCCTCGCCAAGCCGAGCATTCGGGTCGGCACCTTCAACCTTCCCATCTGAGCTGGCGCTAACCCCTTGAATTCACAGCAAAATATCTAGGCAACCTCTTCGGCCTCACGTCGATAAGTCCTCGATTTCTTAAAGATTTTCGTGGGAGCCGGGTCATGGAATCCTTTCGCCGTTTCGAGGCTCGTGGGGGCGATGCCATGTCGCGGGAGATCAGATCTCTCGCGGCCGAAACCGATCCAGAACTTTATTTCGCGGGCTTGAATCATGTCGCCCGACGCTTGGCGCGCCGTGATCGTTTCGCCGAGGCCGGTGAGCTTTGGGGCTTTGTCGCCGAAGCCGGCACTTCCATGGCGCCGGAAATGGCGCGGCGAGCGCGCGAGGAGCTCGAGGTCCTGTCCGGCGGCGGCAGTTTCGGACGGCGAGTCGAATTTTTGGGCCAGCGCTTTTTCTCCGAAGCCACCAGCCCCAGCGCCTTGATCGGAATGACCGTCGCCGGCGGCGTTTATAGCATCGGTCGCACCGCTTTGCTGGGCCGCTTGCTTGCTTCGCCGGCCGGATTCTTGACTCGGGGCTTGGGCGCCCGCGGTTTGGCCGGGCTCGGTGCTTTTGCAATCGAAGCGCCGGCCTTCACGCTCACGACTCGCGCTCTCCACGCCGCCTCGGGCCAGGTTTCGCCCAATTCCTTGGGCCAGGATCTTTTGTCTTCTTATTTGGCGCTTGGCGGCCTCAAAGCTTTCTCGGCCGCCGGCGCGGCGGCGGTGCAGCGGGCCGGCGTCGGTCCGATTTCGCGGGCCCTCGTCCCGACGACAGGCGCTTATCTCGGCATTCTCGCCGGCCACGGCCTGGAACGGGTCTTCGGCTTGCGGCCGGCCCAGCCCACCGACCACGTCCTGCTCGATTCCTTGGCGATGCTGCTCCAGTTTCATGTCGGCGGCCGGCTTTCGGCCGAAATCCTGGGGCCGCGTTGGAGCGCCTGGCAGAATGAGATGCAGGCCCGGAGCGAAACCGCGTTGCGCTTGCCCGATTTTCGGCGCCCGCCCGGAGAGGGTTTCGCCGCCGGGAATTTCATGACGCCTAGTTTCGCCGGTATCGGACTCGCTCCCGAATCGCCGTTTCGAGCCGAGCCGATGATGATGGTCGCCAAGCGGCCGGGCGAGGAATCGCCCTATGCCGACGCCAGCCCGATGCCGATCCGGCGTGAGCGCGGCTCCGGTCCGCGAGCCGTCGAGAAGCCGATCATGCAGCGACTCGAAGATTTGCAAAGGGCTCAGCGAACCCTGGAAGAGAGGGGCGAGTACCTGAGCCTCTGGCAGATTCTTCAGCGGGCGATCGATCAGGACCGCATCCCGGCCGATCTGGAACAGGAATTGAGTTGGGCGGTGCGAAGCTTCGACCTCTATCGGAGCTCGCCGATCCTGCGGCGTCAAGTTCGGAAGAGCGACTATGGCTCGACCGAAAGCCTCATCCGACGATTGGATGAACTGAGGCCGGCCCTGGTTGCGGAACAGGGCGTCGATAGCTACGCTTTGTCGACCCTGGTTCAGGCGCTGGTCTATGGCGGGAGAATCCCCCACGATAGGTTGCGGGCGCTGGTCGGCGCCGCCTCTTCCAACGACATGTTTCGAAACTATCCCGTTTTGGGCCAGATGAAGACCAAGGACCTGGCCGATCCCTACCGTTACGTTCGAGCCTTGCGGCCGCTGCGTCGGGAAGTCGAGGCTGCCGCCGGCCGCCGTTACAAGCTCGGTACCTTGACCGACGCGATGCAATGGCATCCTGATTTCCCGGCCTCCCAGCATCAGACCTATTCGATGGTGGCCGGGGCCAGCGATTTCGTCGGAGCCTTGTCGCGACGGCGTCTCCGCCTCGGCATTCCGGAGTTGCGCGAGCTTAGCATCGAACAAATTTACCTTCGCTTGTTGCACCTCAAGCCAGCCTTGATCGGTGGGACCGGCGAGCCGGTGGGGATCGGATATTTGATGACCGGACTGCGTTGCCACGGCTTGGATCGGGTGCGGGATGGGGCGGTCAACGACAGCGTCATCGGCAACGCCTACGTCATCGATTTCGTTCAAGACCGCTGGAAGGAATGGGGCGGCCATTTCCGAAACTTGAGCCTGATTCCAAAGTACCTCGAGGGCGACGGCGAGGTCGCGGGCTGGCGTCGGCCCGGCTATGCCCGTACCCATCTCTTGAAAGAGGACAGAGAAGCTTACAGCGACAGCCGCCTGAGCACTTTCGTCCGCTGGGGCGTCTTTCTTTGGGAGCATCGCGAGGCCCTGAGCCTGGAACGTCCTTTGCCGGTCAAGGTTGCCGAACCCGCCTCGGGAGGAAACTCGGCTCTGCGCGAATTTCTCGCGCCTTATTGGGACCGTCTGCGCGAAAAAGCGCCCGAAGATTTCCTCCAATCGATGCTCGAGCTTCGACAAAAGTTTCGGGAAATCCGAAATCCCGGTCAAGGCGAAGAGGCGCCGTCCCTACCGGCCATGGTGATGGCTTTTTATAGGGCCCACCGGCATGGCGACCCCGGCTCAGTGCTTAATTATGCCCAGCAGATCGACGGGATCCTTCGCCGCTGGAACGAGTGGTCCGATCATTTTCAGCGAATTTCGAGCTTGCCGAGATGGAAGTCTCAGGGCCTGAGCCGTTCGGAGTATGCCGCCGAAAATCTCCGACGGGAGAACGGCGAAGGCTTTTCGAGGAGCGCCCTGAATGGTGTCATCCGCTGGGGTGTTTGGCTTTGGGGAAATCGCCAGCGTCTCGGCCTCTCCCGCGGCACCACAATGGCGCCGCCCCCGCCTCCCGCCGACGGCGAATAATTTATCTTCGAAAAAGTCCCCGCTCCCAGGCGATCGCGCGCGAGCCGGTCATTCTTCGGGCCGTCGAGTTGAAGACGCTGAAGGTGAGGGTCCAGAGCAGGGCGTTGGCAAGAGCGTCGTGGGGTCGGCGTTCGGCCGACGCTCGGTCGCTTTCCAGCTCTTGGGCAAAATAGGCCGCGCTGAAAATCGAAGCTTGGGTCGCCAAGCCATAGCCCAAGCGGTGGCGGAGCCGGGCTCCTTCGAGGCTGCCGTTGGTCAACCAGGGCTGGCGGAAGCGGCCCCGCCGATAAAGCTGTCCGACCAGGGTGCCGGCGAGTCGGCTGCCGAGAAACATCGGTAAGCTGTAACGCAGCCACCCGTCTCTCACCGAGTTCAACGAGACCGGGCGTCCCATGATCGCGGCGCTTGCGGTCTCGCCGCCGACGAAGGCCAGCGATTCGACCGTGGCGGTGACGCCGGCCCGAAATATTTGAGGAACGAAGCGCGGCGTGACGCCCACGCCGTTCGCGGCGCCGAGCAGGAGCCGGAGGCGGAACCCGCGGGCGACGACCGCCGCCGCGCCCATGCCCACGAAAAACGTCGGATCCAGCAATTGCTGCGGCAAGCGAGTCATGGCGAACTCGAAGCGGTCCCAACCCGAGCCACCGCCGCCCAAGACCGCCAGCCTTTCCCGGGCTTGGCGCTGGATATGGGCCGGTACCGGGCTGCCGTGCTCGCTTAAGCGCGAGAGAAAGAAATAGCAGGTTTGAGCGACGCCGAAACGGTCGGCATCTTCGGCTTGGCGCCCGGCGCGAAACAAGCCCTCGTAGAAATATTCGGGAACGGTCTCTTCGGAGAGCGAGGCCAAAGCGTTGTAAGCCGGGCCGGCCTCCTCTCGGATGCGGTCGCGCTCGGCGATCGGCAGCCGGGAAAGGCGATGGCCGAGGCTGAGCGGATCCTGCTCCGGCGTGCTAAGCGAACGCCGGTCGCCTTCCAAGATCCGGGCGACGATATAGCGTTGCCGTAGAACCGCGGAACTCTCTTCCAGCCGAGAGGGTAGGATTGAAGCGGGTGATTGGGGTCCGGTGATTGGGGTCATGGGGCACCACTTTTCGGTGTGCCCCCCGATTGATGATCGAAGCCTTAATGGGAATGGCCCATTTTCGGCCGAAATTCCTGTCAGTTGCGGGAAAAGTCCCGACATTGACCTGGGCTTGTCTCACCGATATAAGGGACCGCGTGGAAGACCGCAAGAACATCAAATCGCTGACTTTGGGCCAATTGGCCGAGGCCCTCAAAGAATGGGGCGTCGAGGGCTACCGGGCCGATCAGGTCTTCCGCTGGATCTACCAGAAGGATGCGGCTGGCTTCGAGGAGATGACCAATCTTTCCAAGGTCCTGCGAGCCAAGCTGGCCGAGCATTTCACCATCGACCGGCTCCAGCCGGCGACGACCCAGACCTCGGAGGACGGCACCCGCAAATTCCTCTTCCAGCTCTCGGACAAGGAGAGCATCGAGAGCGTCCTCATCCCCAACCAGGAGCGCCAGACCCTCTGCATCTCGACCCAAGTCGGCTGCGCCATGGCCTGCACCTTTTGCCTGACCGGCACCCTGGGGCTGACCCGCAACCTGAGCCACTACGAGATCGTCGAGCAAGTCATGGCGGTGCAGCGCGAGATCGGGAGCGAAGCCAAGCTCACCAACGTCGTCTACATGGGCATGGGCGAGCCCTTGCACAATTTCGACAACACCGTCGAGTCGGTGCGGCTCTTGATCGAGGAGCGGGCGCTCAATTTCAGCAAGAACAAGGTGACGGTCTCGACCAGCGGCCTGGTCCCCCAGATGCTGAAGTTCGGCGAGCTGCTCGACGTCAAGCTCGCGGTCTCGCTCACCGCGACCACCGACGAGATGCGGGACAAGCTCATCCCGGTGAATAAAAAATACGATTTAAAGACCCTGCTTCAGGCCTGCCGCGATTATCCGATGAAGCGCCGCAACCGCATCACCTTCGAGTACACCCTGCTCAAGGGAGTGAACGATTCGATCGAGGATGCCAAGCGGTTGATCAAGCTCTTGCAGGGGATTCCGGCTAAGGTGAATCTCATCCCCTTCAACGAGTATCCGGGCAGCCCCTACCAGCGCTCGGCTGAATCGACGATGTTGGGGTTTCAGAAATACCTGCTCGACCGCCATGTCCAAGCCAATATTCGGACCAGCCGGGGGCGGGACATCTTGGGCGCTTGCGGCCAATTGAAAGCCGAGATGGAAAGCAAGCGCCGGCCGGTCACCACTCCGGCGCATCGGAAGGCCGGGGGACCTCTGCCATCTCGACCTGGGACTGAAGCTCCCGGATGACCCGATCGACGGTGGCCGCGAAGTCGTGGGCGATCAGCAGCTCGATCACCGGCTTGCCGACTTCCAAGGTGCGCATGACGACCATGCCTTCATAGGATTCGAGGACCGCTTTGATGAAAACGATCTCGCGCGGATCGATTTTGAAGTTTCTGACGACGATTTCTTGGGGCTTCATTGGTCTTTCGCTGGCCGCTCCGGCGGCGGCCCTCGATTTCTCGGCTAAAAGTTTCCGGGTCAAGGGTTCGGGCGAAGGCATAACAACGAAGCAGCCCGATGTCCAGGCGCCGCCAGCCGAAGCCCCGCCGGAGGCTGCTCCCGCGGCCGCTTCTTCTTCGAGCCTGCCCTCCAATCTCAATTCGCTGCTGGGAGTCACGAATATCCCGGCCCCACCGCCCGTTCCCCAGCTGCCGCCCGAATACATCTACCATGAGGTGGAGAATCCGAAGCCGGTCCCGGTCCTCAAAAAGCCGCCGGTGGACTACGTCAACCACGAGGTCTTCGACCGGATTCTCTACCGCTACGTCAGCAAGTCGGGTTGGTTCGATTACCGGGGCATGAAGCGGGACAAAGAGGCGATGGATGACCTCGACGCCTACGTCAAGGACCTCATCGCTTTGAACCCCTCGACTCTTTCCGATACCCAGGACAAGCTGGCTTCCTGGCTCAACCTCTACAACGCGATGGTGCTGCAGGAGATCCTTAAGCACTACCCGGTGGAGAACCTGCTCAAGATCCCGAATTACTACGGTGCCCGCCGTTTCAAGATCGGTGACAAGGAGTACTCGCTGATGGACTTGGAGGACGTGGTTTTCCGCCAGGAGCTGCAGGAGCCGCGCACCGTCTTTGCACGGGTCAACGGGGCCTCCAGTGCGCCCCGTTTCCCCAAGGAGGCCTTCGCCGGCGATAAGATCGATCGCCAGCTCGAGGATCGGACCCTGGCTTTCTTCAAGGAGCCGGAAAACTTGCAATTCGACGCCCGGCGCAAGGTATTGCTGCTCAACGCCACCCTGCTTTGGTACGAGAGGGAGTTCGTTGACTTAAGGGGTTTTCTCGGAAACTACTTGAGCGGCTTGCCGCCGATCTACAATATTTCGTTCCGCGGCTACGATTGGAAGCTCAACGATTCGAAACTGCACTGATCGTTCTTGCCAATTTCGAATCGATCATGGTATCGTCATACTATAACTAGATCGATAGGACAACTTATGGAAATCGTTACTGTTTCTCCGAAGTACCAAATCGTAATTCCTCAATCGATTCGCGAATCATTGGGAATTAAGCCTGGAGAAAAGATCCATGTGATCCAATATCAGAATCGAATCGAGTTTATTCCCCAGAAGCCGATGAAAAAAATGCGTGGTTTTTTGAAGGGGATCGATACTGAAGTCAAGAGAGAGAAGGATCGTGAATGAATGTTGTCGATTCATCGGCATGGTTGGAATATTTCGCGGATGG
>JBIOXX010000236.1:0-6083 GCA_044869875.1 bacterium
TACACCGCCCAGGAAGAGATCTTCTACGCCACCTTGGACGAGCTGAAGGCGGTCAAACAGGTCCATCCCCAGTTGGTCGAGCATATCCTGGCCCCCTGCTATGTCCGGAAATACGCCGGCCTGAAGCCGATCTGCCCCGAAGGCGAGCGCTTTTGCGGGGTCAAGGTGTGGGAAAAAGAGATCGAGGAGTATTCTCGCCTGCTTTGAACATCGACGGAATCAGCCCCAGCAATATCCAAATGGTAAGGCAAGCATAGATCCCAACAATCGGGTAGGTATAGCGCAGCGCTATTTCAATAATCGGATAAAAGACGGCATCGAGAAGTACTAAGGGGAAAAATCGACTGACTACGGCGGAAAATAATAAAATTAAAACCGGCCAGTAGTGAGAAGGAGCCGGTCTTTTCTTCAAAAAAGGGAAAAGCAAAAGTGTCAAGGCTGCTAAAACCGATGAGGCGGCTAAGAGCCAGCGGTAGGCCTTGGCCATTCCGCGCTCCAACCGAATCCGCCACGACGCCTCCGCGCCGTTGATCGTTTCGACCGAGAGTATCCAATCCGGCAACTCTTCGTAAAAGGGCCGCATCGGCTTGCGCAAGGTCCGGCCGGAAGCTTGGACCCATTGAAGCTGAAGAGGCAAGACGGCCCCCGAGTCGATATCGAATTTCAGCTTGAAGCCGGCGGGCGTCGAGCCTTTCGCCAAGCCGGCCGTCTCCAATCGGCGGGTCGCGTCCTCCCTCTCGAAAAACGCCTCGGTTTTGCCATAGACCCGGTCGCCGGGGCCGATCGCCTCGATCCTCGTGATCGGATCGCTTCCGTAGGCCCAGCCCACAACCTCTCCACTCCTCTGAAAATATGAGGGCCGCGGCGGCCGGCGATTCGCCACTCGATCGTAAAGCTCGACGACATCCGGGCGCGACTCGTCGACCGGCTGGGGAAACGGCTTGATCGGCGCGAGCATCCCCCCGATTTTCTTCAACGACCCCCAAAAATAACTCCAGCGCAACGTTCGGTAGATAAAATCCACATTCCCGCCGGTGGGGCCATCGCATTTCAAGGCGCCACGCCGGCAGGCGGCCTCGATCTCCTCGGCGGCGCGGCCGAAAAATGCGTCGGCATCGTCCGAAGTCTTGGCGAATCCCATTTGAGCGACCGAATCCATGACGGCGGCGCCTATCCATCCGCTCGAAAGGTCGTCGCAGTCCGCTCCCATCCGACAACCCACCTTCCGCCAGAATTCCCCGAAATCTCCTTCGAGCAATCCCCGGATTTGGCGGAATGTCGGGCTGACTTGATAAGCTCGGTTGCGGGTGGCGCGGGTCACCGAGACGTAGCGCGGCGACGGAGACTCCTGGATTTTTTGCAGGGCCTGGTAAAATCGGGACATCCCCGGCGAATTTCGCTCCGAAAAGACCGCTACGCCATACCGGCGGCTGTTCATCCCCTTCAAGGCCTGGATCGAACCGGCGTAACAGGCCAGGGGGATCAGGACCGCGCCAAAAACGGCTTGAACCCTTTGTTTCCGGCCCTCCGATCCCAAGCTCAGCCACAGCAGGACGGCAAAGGTCGCCCCCACCCCCAATAAAAGCTGGCTTTCCTCGCGGGTCACCGCCAGTAAACCCAGGCTGACCCCCGCCAACAGGCTGTACCGAAGCCGGGCGGCCGGGGTGGCGGCGTAAAAGTGCCGCACCAAGGCCCCAATGAAAACCAGGTATATCGGGAGGTAGAAATTCTCCCCTTCAGCCTCCCTACCCACCAGGAAGGTCGTCGGATGAAAAACGATTACAGCGGTGAATAGCCATCGAAGAGTTCGAGAATATTTCGGCAAACTAAAGGAGAACGCGAAATAAAGTGCCGCTGCCATCAGCCAAAGCTCATGAGCCAGACGCAAAGGCAGACCGGTGGAATGATTCCACCAAATTGCCAAAGGGTAACCCGGAGGGCGGATTAAAGTTCGCCCATCATAGGGCCCAAGCCATTCCCCCTTCATCAAAAAGCTGGCCGCCCTAATGAACCAAGAATTGTCGTTGGGTGAATATCGGGCAATGATTTCGTCTTCGTAAATCAGGAAAAATTTGCTAAGGAGGACCAGGGCTAAGGCGAAGACAAAAACAATATTCAAGATTCTTTCGGTCTTCGGAGAGGCCATCAGGTGGGAGTTTCCAATAAAATTTGCATTATCGGCGGCCTGGGTCATGTCGGCTTACCTTTGGCGCTATCCTTCGCGGATATTGGATTCGAGGTTACGGCTTGCGACCTCGACCGGGAAAAAATCAAGCTCGTATCTGCGAAAAAAATGCCTTTCTTCGAGAGGGGCGCCGGTCCGATCTTGCGCCGAACCTTCGGGAAAAAATTCTTTGTCACCGATGACAGCCAATCGGTCCGCGACAGCCGCTTCGTGATCGTCGTCATCGGCACTCCGGTCGATGCCTACCTCAATCCGAATTACAAGCATTTGAAGCGCTTGATCCGGGAGCTCGCCGGTTTATTGAACGATCGCCAGCACCTCATCTTACGAAGCACCTTGTTTCCCGGTACCACCGAAAAAATTCGCGATTACCTTCGTTCAAGGGGCCTGAAAACCAAGGTTTCTTTTTGCCCCGAACGAATCGCTCAAGGCAACGCCATCGAGGAGCTGAAAATGCTGCCCCAAATCGTCGCCTCTTTCGATGAGCCCTCGCGCAAGGAAGTCACTCGGCTATTCTTAAGGCTTAACCGGAATATAGTCCCGCTGACTCCCTTCGAGGCCGAGCTAGCCAAGCTTTTCACCAACTCTTGGCGCTACATCCAATTCGCCATCGCCAACCAATTCTATCAATTGACGGCCCAGCAAGGGCTGGACTGGCCGAGGATCTACCGAGCCATTACTCACAAATACCCGCGCGCGGCCAGCTTTCCTTTCTCGGGCTTCGCGGCCGGCCCCTGCTTGCTCAAGGACACGATGCAACTGACCTCCTTCAGCAACCACAGCTTCTTCCTGGGCCACGCCGCCATGCTGGTCAACGAGGGCCTGCCCAACTTCATCGTCGAAAGCTTGCGAAAGGAATCGAGCTTAAGAAAAAAAACCGTCGGAATCCTCGGAATGACCTTTAAAGCCGACAGCGACGATGACCGCGATTCGCTGGCCTTCAAATTGAAAAAGATCCTTGAAATCGAAGCTCACCGGGTGCTTTGTTCCGATTTTCACCTCCAGGACCAATGGCTCGTCAGCGAGGAAAAACTCCTGAAAGAGTCGGATATTATCATCTTGGGTGCGCCTCACTCCAAGTACCGCCAACTGAAGCTTCCGAAACGAACCCGAGTGATCGACGTCTGGAATTTTTTCGATAGGAAGGAAAGTCGATAGTGAAAATCCTTGTCACCGGATCCAGCGGATTCATCTCGGGCTACCTTGTCCGGGAACTGCTGGATCATGGCCATCAGGTGGTCGGCGTCGATAATTTTTCGAAGTACGGAAAAATCCGACGGGATCATGACGGGCACCCCGACTATCGATTCGTCGAAGGCGACGTCAAGGACGGCGCGCTGCTGAAAGAACTGGCCGAAGACTGCGACCAAATCGTCGCCTCGGCCGCCATGATCGGCGGCATCTCGCTCTTTCACGAATTCGCCTACGACCTACTGGCCGAAAATGAGAGGATTTTAGCCTCGACATTCGACGCGGCGATCTGGGCCTTCAAGCATCGCAAGCTCCAAAAGATCAATGTCATCTCGAGCTCAATGGTATTCGAAAACACTTCGCTGTTCCCGACCCCCGAAGGCGAAGAGCGCCGTTCTCCGCCGCCCTCCTCGACCTATGGTTTTCAGAAGCTGGCCAGCGAGTACTTCGCCCAAGGCGCCTGGGAACAATACAAGTTGCCTTACACGATCCTGCGACCCTTCAACTGCATCGGAGTCGGCGAAGGCCGGGCTCGCACCGACAAGGAAATTCTCTCCGGCAACGTCAAGTTGGCGATGAGTCACGTCGTTCCGGACTTGGTCCAGAAAATTCTCAAGGGCCAAGACCCGCTCCATCTCTTAGGCGACGGTCATCAAATCCGGCACTATACCTACGGCGGCGACTTGGCCCGAGGCATTCGGCTAGGCATCGAAAAGAAGGAGGCGGTCAACGACGATTTTAACCTATCGACTGCGGCATCGACGACGGTCCTGGAACTGGCCGAATTGATTTGGAAGAAGATACGGCCGGACCGGCCCTTCCGATGGACTTCGGATGCCCCCTTCCGCTATGACGTTCAACGAAGGGTGCCTGACGTTGCCAAGGCTGAGCGAGTCTTGGGATTCAAGGCCACGACGTCGCTGGACCGGGCACTGAACGAGATCATCCCTTGGGTTCAAGCCCAAATCGAAGCTGAAAGAATTTAATGAACTCGATCCCGCTCGATATCGTCATTCCGGTCTACGATGAAGGCGCCAACATTTGGGCAACCTTGGAGCAGCTCCAGGCCAAGGTCAAGACGCCCCATCGGGTCTGGATCGTCTATGACTTCGACGAAGACGATACCCTTAGCGCCTTGCAGGGCCACAGCTTCGCCAACCTAAATCTGGTGAAGAATCGTCACGGCCGCGGCGTCGTGAGCGCCCTTAAGACCGGATTCGAGGTTTCCCCAGGACCGGCGGTGCTGGTAGCCATGGCCGATCTTTCCGACGACCTCGGCTCGGTCGACCCGATGTTCCAAAAAATCGAGGAAGGATACGACTTGGTTTGCGGATCGCGCTACATGAGCGGCGGCGCTCAAGTCGGGGGCCCAGCCTTGAAAAAAATCCTATCTCGGGCCGCCGGTTGGAGTCTCCGCTTTTTGGGTGGACTCGCCACTCACGACGCCACCAATAACTTCAAGATGTATCGCAAGAGCCTGCTCGATTCGCTGACCGTGGAAAGCCAAGGCGGATTCGAGCTGGGATTGGAAATGGTGGTCAAAGCCCACCTCCGCGCCGCTCGCATCGGCGAAGTGCCCACCGTCTGGCGCGATCGGGCTCAAGGGGTCTCCAAATTCAAGCTCTTCAAATGGCTGCCCAGTTACTTCCGATGGTACCTGCTCGCTTTCAGGGGCAAGCCGAATTCCGATTGTTGGAGATCAAACGAAGCTCCCCCAGCTTGAGCCAAGTGATCCCGTTCAAATTCTCCTTCTCGACCGGCTGCAAACGAACCGCGCTCAACTTCGAATTTCGGGGAAGCTCCAGCAATTTTAAATCGAAGGCGTAAGCGTGGTTTTCTTCGTCGAACTTCAGCGGCAACCTCACCTCGACCCAGTTCTTACCGTCGATCTCGAGAAAAATTCTGGCGATATGGCTCTTGGCCCAGGTCTCGAGGATCGGTGCGCCGATATCCCAATACAGGTGGGAGTAGTTGGCTAGGCAAAGATTGTCGTCGACCCGAAGCAGCGCCACCGGCTCGACGCCGGCCAGCCAAACGCCGCTCCGATCTTTCACCGCCGGCCAATGTGCGAGGTCGTGGCGCTCCCAAGCAGGATCTTCCAAAGGCGGAAAGATGAAATCCTTCGGGCTGAGCGCCGGAAAATCCGCCGAAGGCTCGACGTTAGAGGGCGACGCGACCGCGGCTTTCGCTTCCGGGACTTGAGAAAACCAATCGACCCGGGGAAAACGATACATCACCCAATCATCGACGACATTGGTCAAAGGGTCGGAGCTCCACTCGACCTCGATCTCTTTCCCTATCCAGCGGTCCAGCGGAATAGAAAAATCCTGCCAATGTCGATCTTCAGGAGCCAGATATTGGGCGAACGCAAGGGTCTCTTGGCCGCCGCTGTGCACTTTGATCTGGGCCACCGCGCCGTCGGCTTGGGAATGCCGAGGCGCCGAGGGGCTGATCGCCGTCCCAGAAATCAAGCGGGCTCCGCTGGCATCGGCGGGGATCCGGATTCGCCAGGACACCGAATTCGGCGAATGCACGAATAGATTGGCATGGCGGGCATCGAGCCAAGGGATCGCTGCCAAGGCCAAGCCCCGCGAAAAGGCGATGTCGGGCACGCCATCGGCTTCTTTTACTTTGACTGCGGCTTGGACGAAGTCTCCCTGCAAGCTTCGAGACTGACGTCCCGGAGCGAAGGGAATCAAGCGATGCC
>JBIOXX010000237.1:0-2683 GCA_044869875.1 bacterium
CAGCTTCCCAGAGCAAATGCCCCAGCTCGAGCCGCCGCATTTCGGAGCTGGCCTTTTCGAGATGGCTTTGAGCCGCGGCCAGATCCGGTTTGGGCCGGTCGCGAAGGACCTTGGCGATGAGCAGGTCGGCCCAGGCTTCGATGAAGCGGTTCGAGCTTGCTTCGGCGGCCTTTAGCGCGGCCTCGGCGTCGATCTGGGCGGCGGTGTGGCGGCCATGGTCCCAGTGGAGGTAGCCGCGATTGAAATAAAGCTGAGGCCTGAGGCCGGAGCCGGGGCGATTTTCCAAAAGGGCGATGGCCTGATCTAAATAGAGACCTTGAGCCTCGGCCTCGCCGCGTTGACCGGCTAAGAGCGAGAGGAAGTTGAGAGCCGCGGCTTGCTCTTCGGGAAAGGATCCTTCGATGGCGAAGCGCAGCAGCTCGAAACAGGTTTGCTCGGCTTCGGCGGCGCGGCCCAGCGTGTAATAGAGATTAGTCCGGCTATTGGCCAATTTGAGGCGGAGGAGGGGATGCCCCGAGCGTTCGGCCAGGGTCTGGGCTTGAGTGTAAAAGTCCAGCGCGGTTTCGAGCTCGCCGCGGTCGTGATGAGCCCCGCCGATATTGAGCAGGGCCAGTCCATGGGCGTAATCGTCTTTGGCGTCTTCGGCGAGCTTGGCGGCCTGAGTGTAAAAGCCCAAGGCGCCTTCGGGGTCGCCGCGTTTCTTCTGAAACCAACCGCGTTGGTTCGAAATCCGCGAGAGTCCGCTCAAATCGCTGGCGCCGCGGTAGGCCTCCTCGGCTTCTTGGAGAGCGACCCAGCCTTTCTCCAAGCGGCCGAGGCTGGCCAAGGACCGAGCTTGAACCTCGAAGAAGAGTCCCCGCAATCCGACCGGTGCCTCCTCGGGCAGTAAATTCAGCGCCGCCTCGCTGCGACCCGAGGCTGCGAGATGGCGGGCGCCGAGAGTCCGCAGCTCGGCCGAAGGATTTTTATCGGCCAAGGCCGAAGCAATTCGGCTGCCGGCTTCGAAATCCCCCTTTTGATAGAGAGCTTCCAATTCCTTGCCCATCGCCTCCCAATTTTTGGCGGAGTCGGGCTTGGTTTCGGAGCGCGCTTCGGCGCCGAAATAAAGAAAGATCGAGCCCTCGGCCACTGCCCGCAGACGGCCTTCGTTGCGCCAGCGCTCGAGGCGCGGCGCCAGGGCGCCGGGTTCGAGTCCCATCATCCCGGCCAGGGACTCGGTGCTCAAGCCGCCCGGGAAAAAAGCGAGCAGGTTTTGAACCCGGTTCCAGCGCTCTTCCCAACGTTTTTTCGAAGTCTCACCCAGATGGGAAAAGTCTTCGCCCGATTGAAGCTGGTTCCAACGCCAGCCTTCCTCGGTCCAGATCAAGGCATGGCGCTCGCGCAATTCTTGGAGGAGCTCCTCCAGCCGCAGCGGATTGTTCGCCCCTTCGGCGGCGAGAGATTCGGCGAGCAGGGACGGCGATTCGCAGATCTCTTCGGAAAGAAAGCCGCGCAGGCGTTCGGCATCGAGGGCCGGAATTTGGAGGCTTTGGAATTCGGCGGCCGGGCCGGGGCTGTTTTCAAGAGCCAGGAAGAGCGGAGCCGAAACCTCGGCGGCGACGGCGCGCAGCGACTCCCAGTTTTCAGGATCGGTCGCCTTGAGATCGAGCAGGATCGGATCGGAAAAGGCTTTCTTGGCGCCGTCGAGCAGTGGTTTCAGCTCGGTGAAAAAAACCGGCTGGCCGCCGGCCAATTGGAGTTTCTCCTTGAGGTGGCGCAAGAGCCGGCTCTTGCCGCTGCCCGGGGCTCCCAGCAAGAGAAGTCGGGCTGAGGGCTGACTCGCCGTTTCCGAGAGCTTCTCCAGAATTTCAGGAAAGAAGAGCCGATCCGACTCCGCCAAAATTTGAGCCGGCGCCACCGCCGGCCGGAGGCTGAAATTTTCACCGAGGATGGCATTGAGCTCAGTTAAGAGCTCGGCGGTGGAAGTCGGCCGCTTCGACGGCTCCTTTTCGATCAGGCGCTGCATCAGCGAGCCGAAGGCCTCGGGAAGAGCTGGATTCAATTGCTTCGGCGGCGGCAAGCTGCCGTAGAGCTGCTCTTGCATTTGCTGCAGCGGATCCTCGCTGGCAAAGGGCAGGCCGGCCGAGAAGAGTTGGTAGAAGATCATTCCCACGGCGTAAAGGTCGCTGGCTGGGGAAGTGGAGCCTTCAAGCATTAACTCCGGAGCCGAATAGGGCGGACTGCCCGAATACTCGGTAGCGATCTCCGGATTTCGCAGCGTCCATTGGGCCAAACCGAAGTCGATCAGCTTAACGCCGCCGCTGCCTTCCTTGGGATTGGCGACAAGGATGTTGGCCGGCTTGAGATCGAGGTGGAGAACGCCGCGGCGGTGAAGGTAGTCCAAGCCGCGCAAGAGCTCGACGATTCGCCGAAAGACCGTATTCAAGTCGGCGCTGCGACAGGCGCTGAGCAAATCCTGGCCCTCGATGTACTCGGTCGAAAGAAACATTTCCTCGGCGCTGGCGCCGAAGTCCCAAACCTTGGCGAGGTGAGGGTGGCTGAGCCGGGTCAGCGAGGAGAATTCGTTGCGGAGGGAATCGGCGATCGCCGAATCGCGCAGCCGTTTTCGGTCGAGGAGCTTGAGCGCGACGAGATCGCCGCCGCGGCGCGAGTCCTTGGCGAGATAGACGTCACCGGCCCCGCC
>JBIOXX010000238.1:0-13933 GCA_044869875.1 bacterium
CAATCCCCGGCCCGCCAAGCCCTGATCTTCGCCGGGCTTCCCAAGGAGACCAGCGCGCTCACCATCGGCAAGGTTTGCGGCTCCGGCCTCAAGGCGGTCATGTTGGCCGATCAAATGATTCGCGCCGGTGACCGCGACGTCGTCGTGGCCGGCGGCATGGAAAGCATGAGCCAAGCTCCTTATGCCCTGCCCAAAGCCCGCGAAGGCTATCGGATGGGCAATGGCCAACTCATCGACACGATGGTCCATGATGGCCTTTGGGACGTCTACAATCAGTATCACATGGGCAATGCCGCCGAGCTCTGCGCCAAGGAGCACAAGGTCAGCCGCGAGGACCAAGACGCCTTTGCTTCCGAAAGCTACCGCCGGGCCCAAGCCGCGGTGAAAGAGGGCACCTTCAGGGACGAGATCGTCCCGGTGCCGGTGCCCCAGCGCAAGGGCGATCCGATCTTGGTCGACAGCGACGAGGAGCCGGGCAAGGGCGACATCGCCAAGCTCTCCAAACTTGGCACCGCCTTCCAAAAAGATGGCACGGTCACGGCCGGCAATTCTTCCTCGCTCAATGACGGAGCTGCGGCCCTAGTGGTGATGAGCGCGGCCAAGGCCAAAGAGCTCGGTCTCAAGCCCCTGGCCAAGATCGTTGCTCAAGCTCAGGCTTCGATCGCCCCCGAATGGTTCACGATGGCCCCGGCCGAGGCGATGGAGAAGGCTCTGGGCAAGGCCAAGCTCAAGGTCGCCGACATCGACCTCTGGGAAGTCAACGAAGCCTTCGCGGTCGTCGCGGTGGCCAACAACAAAAAGCTCGGCATTCCCGCCGACAAGGTCAACGTTTGGGGCGGCGCGGTGGCCCTCGGCCATCCGATCGGCGCCAGCGGCGCCCGCATTTTGGTTACCTTGCTCCACGGCCTGAAGCGCCGCAACGCCAAGCGCGGCTTGGCCAGCCTCTGCATCGGCGGCGGCGAGGGCGTGGCCCTGATCGTCGAAAGCTTGTAATTTTCATCTTCGCAAAAGGAGCTCTACATGGCGGTGCAAAAAATCGGCGTCATCGGCGTCGGACAGATGGGTAGCGGGATCGTTCAAATCGCGGCCCTCGCCGGCTACGAAGTCTTGGCCTGCGACCAAAGCCCCCAACTCAACGAGAAGGCTCAGACCGGCTTGCAGAAGCAGCTCGCCAAGCTCGTCGAAAAGGGCAAGCTGAGCGAAGAGGATAAGGGCGCCGCGCTGAAACGAGTGACTTGGTCCTGCAGCCTCGACGATTTCGCCAAGCTCGATCTGATCATCGAGGCGATTACCGAAAACGTGCAGGCCAAAGAAAAGCTTTTCCGCGACTTGGATGCGAAGTGCCAGCCCAGCACCATCCTGGCCACCAACACCAGCTCAATTTCAGTGACCGGTCTCGCCGCCGTCACCAAGCGGCCCGAAAAAGTTATCGGCATGCACTTCTTCAATCCGGTTCCGGTGATGAAGCTGCTCGAGATCATCCGCGCCGTTCAAACCGACGATGCCACTTACCAAGAG
This sequence comes from bacterium, assembly GCA_044869875.1. GTDB lineage: Bacteria > UBA10199 > UBA10199 > DSSB01 > DSSB01 > DATEDP01. The sequence goes on from JBIOXX010000238.1 coordinate 1,519, forward strand.
GCGCTGGTTGTCGGTGAGAAGCTGGGCAAAAAGACGGTCACCGCCAAGGATTCGGCGGCTTTCATCGTCAACCGAACCTTGCTTCCCTTCCTCAACGAAGCGGTTTTCACGCTTTATGAAGGCGTCGGAACCGCCGAGGACATCGACTCGGCCGTCAAGATGGGTCTCAATCACCCGATGGGTCCGCTGGAGCTCAGCGACTTCGTCGGTCTCGACACTCTGCTCGCGGTTCTCGACGTCATGTATAAGGAATTCGGCGATCCCAAGTACCGGGCCTGCCCCTTGCTCCGCAAATACGTCGAGGCCGGCTGGTATGGCCGCAAGGCTGGACGCGGTTTCTACAAATATTCCTAAGGAGATCGAAATGGCCTACGAAAACCTTCTCACCGAGCTGAAGGAAGGCATCTTCACCATCAAGATCAACCGGCCCAAGGCGCTCAACGCCTTGAACGGCGGGGTTCTCCTCGACCTGCTCAACGCGATGCACGAGGTCCGGCAGAACAAGGAAATCAAAATCGCCGTCATCACCGGCGAGGGCGAGAAGGCCTTCGTGGCCGGCGCCGACATCGCCTCGATGAAGGAGATGACGCCGCTTCAAGCCAAGGATTTCTGCGACCTTGGCCACCACGTCATGCGAATGATCGAAACCTCGCGGGTGCCAGTCATCGCCGCGGTCAACGGCTTCGCCTTGGGCGGCGGATTGGAGCTGGCCCTGGCCTGCGACTTCATCTACGCCTCGGAGAACGCCAAGCTTGGCCTGCCCGAGGTCAACCTCGGCATCTTCCCCGGCTTCGGCGGTAGCCAACGCCTGCCTCGCCTGATCGGGAAGAACCGGGCCCGGGAGCTGATCTTCACCGCCAAGATGCTCTCGGCCAAGGAAGCCCATGAGTGGGGCATCGTGAACAAAGTTTGCGGCGCGACCGAGTTGCTCAAAGACGTCGAAGTCGTGGCCAAGGAGATTTTGCAAAAAGGGCCGGTCGCGATCGAGCTCTCGAAGCGGGCGGTGGTCGAAGGCGCCGACCTCGACCTGGTCAGCGGCTTGGCCATCGAGCGGGCCTTGTTCCCCTTGGCCTTTGCCACCGAGGACCGGGTCGAGGGCGTCAGCGCGTTTCTAGAAAAGCGAAAGGCTGCTTTCAAAGGCCAATAGAGGAAGGGTTATGGAGTTTTCCTTAAACGAAGAGCAGAAAATGGTCCGCGACATGGCGCGGGCCTTCGCCCAAAAAGAGGTCGCGCCGACCGCGGCCGAAATGGATTTGAAGGGCGAGTTCCCCAGCCGCCACTTGCCGAAGATGGCCGAATTGGGACTGCTCGGCATGATGGTCCCGACGGAGTGGGGCGGCTCGGGCCTCGATACCTTGTCCTATGTGCTGGCCTTGGAAGAAATTTCGGCCGCCTGCGCCTCGACCGCGGTCACCATGTCGGTCAACAATTCGCTCTACTGCGGGCCGATCACCAAGTTCGGCAATGACTCGCAGAAGGAAAAATTCCTGACTCCTTTCGCCTCGGGCCAGAAGCTCGGCGCCTACGCGCTCTCCGAGCCGGGCACCGGCTCCGACGCCGCCAACCAACAGACGACGGCGGTCAAGAAGGGCGATAAGTGGATCCTCAACGGCCGCAAGAACTTCATCACCAACGGCCCCCACGCCGATGCCATGATCGTCTACGCGATGAGCGACAAGGAAAAACGGAACAAGGGCATTTCGGCATTTCTGGTGGAAAAGAGCGCTCCCGGTTACAGCGTGGGCAAGGTGGAAAAGAAGCTCGGCATCTGCGCCTCCTCGACCTCCGAGATTGTCCTCGATAACTGCGAAATCCCGGCCGAAAACCTGCTCGGCGAAGAGGGGAAGGGTTTCAGCATTGCGATGAACACGCTGGACTCCGGCCGAATCGGCATCGGAACCCAGGCCTTGGGCATCGCCCGGGCGGCCTTCGAGGCGGCGGCGAAGTATTCGACCGAGCGCGAGGCATTCGGGAAGAAGATCTATGAGTTCGGCGCGATCCAGAATTTCCTGGCCGACATGGCAACCCAGATCGACGCGGCTCGGCTGCTGGTGCATCGAGCGGCATGGCTGAAGGATCAAGGGGCTTCGATCAATAAGGAAGCCGCCATGGCCAAGCTCTTCGCCTCCGAGGTCGCGATGTTCGTGACCAACAAGGCGATTCAGGTCCACGGCGGTTACGGTTACATCAAAGATTATCCGGTCGAACGCCACTACCGCGACGCCAAGATCACCGAAATCTACGAAGGCACCAGCGAGATCCAGCGGCTGGTCATCTGCCGCCAAGTGATCAAGGACTTGTAGACTTATCGGCGTAAAGATCGAGCTTGAGCTCGAAATCATCCGAGATCAATTTATCGCCCAAGCCTTGGAAGAATTTCCCCGAGCCATATTTGACGTTATATAAAGTGCGGTCGACTTTGACCTCGCCTTTAGCCGTGAGTTTGTCGCCTTCCTGCTTCAGCGTCGCTGGAATGGTCACCGGATGGGTTATGCCCTTGATCGTCAGGTCACCGGTCACGTCGACCTTGCCGGGAGCCGAGCTTTTGGCCGAGGTGATCTTGAATTGGCTTTCGGGGTGACTGGCGACCGAAAAGAAATCGTCGGATTTGAGATGATTGGTGAGCTTTCCGTTGGGCTCGGGATCTTGGATGTCCAGCACCTTGATGCTCTGCATGTCGATGACGAAATCGCCGGACTTGATCTGTCCCTGATCGAGGATGACGCTGCCGGATTTGACCTGAAGGCTGCCGTTATGTTGGCCGGTGACCTTTTTACCGAGCCATTCAATCTTGCTCTTGGCCGGATTGAGCTTGTAGGTCTGGGCGAGGGCGAGCGGGGACCAAAGCAGGGCGGTGAAGGACAGAAGAAGCCACTTTTTCATCGATATTCTCCTTTTGGTGAGGGCCGAATCTAGAAAGGTCTGAACGAGGTGGCAATAAGAAACGTTTTGAAGGTGTCATCCTGAGCGCCAGCGAATACCCAAACGACGGGCACAAGGGATCTGCGACTACCTTGGTGGGTATGAGATCCTTCGACCCTTCGGGTCTCAGGATGACACGCTAACGGCACAACCACATTGACTTTATGCCCCAGCTCAGCTTGAAATGAAACCATGAGCTCAGCCCCCAAGATCAAAGAACCGCCGCGGGAAAACGACGATATAACGACGATTTCCGGCCTGCCTTTAAAGCCCATCTATACCCCCGAGGAGCAGAAGAATTTCAAGCCCGAGGAGAAGCTGGGTCAGCCCGGCGATTTTCCCTACACCCGCGGTGTCTATCCGACGATGTACCGGGGTAAGCCTTGGACAATGCGCCAATTCGCCGGCTTCGGAACGCCGGAACAGACCAACCGCCGCTTCCATTATCTGATCGAGCACGGTCAGACCGGGCTCTCCACCGCCTTCCATTTTCCGACACTGATGGGCTACGACTCCGATTCGCCGCGGGCCCGCGGTGAGGTCGGGGTTTGTGGTGTTGCCGTCGATACCTTGCGGGACATGGAAATGCTTTTCGACAAGATCCCGCTCGACAAGGTCACGACCTCGATGACGATCAATCCGCCGGCCTCGGTCCTGCTCTGCATGTATATTGCGGTGGCCGAGAAGCAGGGCGTGCCGATGGCCAAGATCAGCGGGACGATCCAGAACGATATCCTCAAGGAGTATATCGCCCAGAATTCCTACGTCTTCCCGCCCCGGCCCTCGATGCGGCTGGTGGTCGACTCGATCGAGTTCTGCACCCAGCACTTGCCGAAGTTCAATCCAATCAGCATCAGCGGCTATCACAGTCGCGAAGCCGGATCGACCGCGGTCCAGGAGTTGGCCTTCACCATTGCCGACGGCATCGCCTACGTTCAAGCCTGCGTCGATCGGGGGCTCGACGTCGACGCCTTCGCGCCGCGCTTGAGTTTCTTCTGGGACGTACACAACGATTTCTTCGAGGAGATTGCCAAGATGCGGGCCGGCCGCCGGATGTGGGCTCACATCATGCGCGACCGCTTCGGCGCCAAGAAGCCGGAGTCGATGCGGATGCGCTTCCATTGCCAGACCGCCGGAGTGAGCCTTACCGCCCAGCAGCCCTACAACAACGTGGTGCGGGTCGCTCTTCAGGCTTTGGCTGCGGTGCTCGGCGGCACTCAGTCCTTGCATACCAACTCGCTCGACGAGACCTTGGCCTTGCCCAGCGACGATGCCGTCCGGATCGCCCTGCGGACCCAGCAGATCATCGCCCACGAGAGCGGCGTGGCCAAGACCATCGATCCTTTGGGCGGCTCTTATTTCGTGGAGTCCTTGACCGACACTTTGGAGGCCGAGGCCTATCGCTACATTAAGAAAATCGATGAGCTCGGCGGCATGGTCCGGGCCATCGAGACCGGGTACCCAATCAAGGAAATCGCCGAGGCCTCGTTCAAATATCAGCGTAAAGTCGAAAGCGGCGAAGAGAAGATCGTCGGCGTGAACGATTTTCTTTCCGAGGACGCCGAGCCCTTGGAGATTCTGAAGATCGATCCGACAGTCGAGCGCCAACAAATCGAGAATTTAAAGAAGGTTAAGGCGAGTCGCGACAACGCCGCGGTGCAAGCACGCTTGGAGACCTTAAAAGCGGCGGCCAAAGGCTCGACCAATCTCATGCCGCTCATTCTCGACGCGGTCCGGGTTTATGCCAGCGTCGGCGAGATCATGGGCACGCTCCGCGAGGTTTGGGGCGAGTATCACGATCCCTGCATCCTTTGAGGATTTCGAAATAAGCGGTGGCGTCTAAAACTTTCTCATCAAGCTCAGAGAGGATTCGCCGCCGACCTCCAGTTCATCGCCGAAATCCAGGGACGCGCGTCCCGCGAACTCCAAACGCCAATTTCTCGACATCTCGACCTGCAAGGCCGCGCCGAGGGGCGAGCCGTGGAAGACGGTTTCCTCGGACTTGATGCGGTGGGCGACTCCCAATTCGGGGAGCAAGATCACCGGGCGAAGGAAGTCGGTATCCTTGCCGAAGGCCCAGGCGCCGCCGATCGAGGCCCTCAATTCCAAGTCCGTTTCCTTCGCGCCGCTGGGGTCGGACACGCCGTAGGCCGAGGCGCGTAGCCGCAATTCCGGTCCCGAGAAAATTTTTCTTCCTAGCCACAGGTCTGCTCCGCCCCCGAGAGCGCCCTCGCGGCCCGCGAAAGCCAAGCCAAAGCCGGCGACGTTCTTCGTAACGGGGACCGGTCGAGGGGCTTGAATTTTGGAGTCGAAAAAGACCGAGACCGATTCTAGCTCCTGCAATATCGGTCGGACCGCCTCGGCGTGGACCGAGGTTTTTAGAAGCAGCGCGGCGTGCTTCCGGAGGCGCGGGTCCTCCCTGGTGTTATTTGCCATTCGAAGCAGAGCCCGGTCGGTGAGCTCCGTCGTTTCGAGATTGGCCTTGGCCAAATGCATGTAAATGTAGCGATGAAGGGGAGGGAGCTTGGAGTCTTCGAATCGACGAATGGCGAATTCGGCGCAGGAGCGAGATTCGGCGCAGATCGAGCTCAGGGTTTCGGCGAGGGCGTTGCCGATCAAGCTCTTCTCCTTGAGCATCTCTTCTTCGTTGAGCTTGGCCAGGTCGGCCATCAAGAAATCGGCCTTTTGACCGAAGTCTTTCAATCCGAACAGCGCCGCGATTCGAGCCTCGACTTGGACCCGAGGATCGGCGGCGAGGGCTAGAAGCTTTTTGGGTAGCGCCTTGTCTTCGCGATCGATCCGCGACAATGCCCTCGCCGTCTGGAGGTTCATTTCGAAGATCCAATCCAGGACATTTTGATCGATCAGCTCCTCCGAGCTGCCGCGAGCCTTTTCCCAAGCCCGGGTTCGCTGGCGAAATTCCTTCGAAGCGAGAGAGCGGAGCAGGGCTGGCAGCGCGGCCTTGGCTCCGGGACCGATCGCGGCCAATGCTTCGGCCGCGGCGATGGCCACGGCCGGTGTCGGATCTTCGAGCCGGCGGATCAAGTCCGGACCGGCGGCCGCGGCGTCTGGGCCGATGGCTTTGAGGGCTTCGCAGGCCGCCAGGCGAATTCTTTCGTCGCCGTCTTCCAGGAGCTTCGCGATCTTGCTCAAGGCCGGCTTCGATTTTCCGTTCATCGTCAAAAGGCCTTTTAGGCCTCGCAGTCTTTCGGTGGAATCCGGCGAATCCAGACGATCGCTCAAGATCTTAATTCGGTCGGCCTCGGAGTGGATTGCGGCCAAAAGAAGCGAATCCATCGGATCGTCGTGGTTGCCGACCTTGGTGATTTTTCGCTCGGCATCGATGAAGGCCACGGTCGGGAATTGGGTAATCCCGTACTTCGCCCAATCTTCCTCGCTGCCCTTGATTCTCTTGGCCCGGATCATGAGGAATTTGCCGCCATATTGCTGGCTCAGCGCATTGAAGGTCGGCTCGTAGGCGGCGCAGGGAACGCACCAGTCGGCGCCGAAGTCGACCAAGGCCAATTGGCCGGGTTTCAGCCGTTTCAGTTGAGCTTCGAGCTCGGCGCCATTGTGGACTTCGAGGGGAAGCCCATCCTTGGTCTTGAATGGTTTCTCTTCGATCGAGCCGGAGAAACTCAAGGGTTGAGGACTGAAGAATTGGGTGAGCGAGGCGGTTTGGCCTTGCTCCAAGGCGAAGGCATAGCGTTCTTCGAGGCTCAGCTTGCCATCGCCGTTGCCGTCGGGAATTTTCTCGCTCCAAAAGTAGGGGCTGAAGGTTTGGCAACTCACCGTCTCACCTGGCGAGCCCTGGGTGACGACGCTGGTCTTGGGATTGGCGAAGAGGCGGAGGCCGTTCCCGGAATAGCAATTGTCCATCACGACGATCCGTTGGCCGTAAGGGAGGCGGTCGATTTGGGATTGAAGTTTCTGGAAGGGAAGGCAGCTCTTGGACAGGCCGACGCAGCCTTCGCCCTCGGATTGGCCGTGGCCGGTCACGTAGACGACGAGTAGATCGTCATCGTCCATCCGGCCCTTGAGGCCGGCGATCAGCTCTTGGATCTTGGCCTCTTCGGCGGCGACGAAACGGTCGGGCTTCTCGCGCGGCGCCTTGGTCGAAGCGACGGAGATGTCGTAGCTTCCTTCCTTGCGCAAGGCGCGAACGGCGCGATCTACATTTTCTTGATGTCGAGGCTCGGTATCGCCGTTCAAGATGACGGCGTACCTGCGGACAAGGCCATCCCCCATGAAAACCCCCGGTCCCTGAGCCTTCTACCAGACAAGAGTTTATCGGAGGTTCTGGAGGGAAAGTGACGCCTTTTTCTAAACTTGGCGGTCGATGATCGTAGCCACGCCCATGCCGTGTCCGATGCAGAGCGTCACGAGGCCGTAGCGCAGGTTTCGGCGCTCCAGCTCGTCTAAGACCGTGCCGAGCAGGATCGCTCCGGTCGCGCCCAGCGGATGGCCGAGGGCGATGGCGCCGCCGTTGACGTTGACCTTCTCGGGGTCGAGCTTGAGCTCTTGCATGACTGCCAAGGGGACCGGTGCGAAGGCCTCGTTGATCTCGAAGAGGTCAATGTCGGAGATCTTCAAATTGGCCTTGGCGCAAACCTTTTGAATCGCCGGGATTGGGCCGAGTAGCATGAGGATGGGGTCGGAGCCGACCTCGACGGTGGCGACGACTCGGGCCCGCGGTTTCCAGCCCTGCTTGGCGCATGCCTTCTCGCTGGCGAGGAGAACGGCGGCCGAACCGTCGACGATACCGCTGGAATTGCCGGCATGGATGACGCCGTCAGTCTTGAAGACCGTCTTTAAGGTACCTAGCTTTTCTACCGTAGTTCCAGGGCGAAAATGCTCGTCTTTTTCAAAAGTGAAAGCTTTACCTTCAGCGTCTTTGGCCGCCACCGGAACGATCGATTTGGCGAAGCGTTTCTCTTCCCAAGCCTGGGCGGCCCGGGCCTGAGAACGGGCGGCATATTCGTCCAGCTGCTGGCGGGTGAAGCCGTATTTTTCGGCGATCATCTCGGCCGAGAAGCCTTGGGGGATGAGATCGAAGCGTTCGGTCAGCTTGGAGCCGGCCATCTCGAAATTGATGGCCATCGGGACCCGGGTCATGTGCTCGACGCCGCCGCCGATCAGAACTTCCGACATGCCGGCCATGATGGTGTGGGCCATCAAGTTGCAGGCCGAGAGGCCCGAGCCGCAGAAGCGGTTGATCGTGGCGCCGGGGACTTCCACCGGCCAACCCGCGGCCAGCACAGCTTCGCGGGCAATGACGTTGTCCTGGGCATCGCGTTGGGAGACGCAGCCGTAGAGCACGTCTTCCACTAAGAGCGGATCGAGCCGGTTTCGCTCGCGCAGTGCTTCCAGCGGAACGGCGGCGAGATCGATGGGGTGGACGAATTTCAGGCTTCCTTCCCGCTTTCCCCGAGGGGTGCGGACGGCGTCGACGATGAGGGCTTGGGGCATGGTTAGACTCCTTTATCGGATTCAAACATTTTTCGGCGGCTTGTGTTAGCCCGGGACCCAGGTTGGGGACAAGTTTTTCTAAGCCCCTATTTTTAATTAATAATTACAATTATCCCCAGGTGGGGATATGGATGTTAATAAATGTAATGTAGGGCGATATATGGTCAAACCAATGCTTGGCAATTGACTTGATATCTCCCATACTTAGCAACCAAACCGGGAAGGGCACGATAATTTTGCATCTCTTGAAAACCAGAAATCTTGGAAGTGGAGATGACCGAGCAGTATCAGGGGATTGCATCCGCGCGCTTCGGCACGCATTCGCCTCGCGAAGCCCTTGGGGCTTCGCCACGGCTCCCTATTGCTACGAATCTATTAGCGGCGCTATTCGACTCTAGGTCGGGCTCTTCGGAGGAAACACCACTTCGCGATCTTCTGCATCAGGGTTGGAGCTTCCGCCAAGCTTGGGATCGTCTTCCCGAAGACCGCCGCAATTCAATCCGTCAAAATCTTCCACCGACGATTCTGCGTGAATTAGTCAGCCTCTCCGAAGAGACCGATGCCGAGCTCTTTTACGAAGGCCTGCTCCACATCGCCCACCGCCAACGTCAGGCCCGGCCCGAATTCTCCCTCGCTTGCTATTCGTTGATTCGCGAGAGCTTGGGAGTGGACTTTCCGGGCCGACCTGAAAACCACCAAGCCTTGCTGGACCGAGCTCAAAGAGAGAGCGACGCGATCGAGGGCCGGGGAGCGGTCGGCGCGAGGGTCGAGTATCTCGCCGGCAATTTCATCAGCGAAACCACCAGCCCGATCGGCCTCGCCAGCATGGCTTTAGGCGGCTTGGCTTATTCGACGGTGCGCACCGGCATGCTCGCCCGATTGCTGGCCGGTCCGGCCGGCACCTGGACTCGCGGCTTGGGCGTTCGAGCCTTGGCATCGGGCGCGGCCTTTGGCGCCGAGCTTCCGGCTTTCGTTCTCTCGGGACGGCTGCTCCATCAGGCCAGCGGCCAGACTCAGGATTGGAGCTTCCAAGCGGTGGGCCGCGACTTCGCCACCGCCGGAATCACTTTGGGACTGCTCAAGGTAGGCGGTGCCGGAGCCGGAGCGGCGACTCAGCGCTGGGCTCGAGGCAGTGGCTTTCTGGCTCAAACAACTCGGACGTTTTTGCCCCAGGCTGCGATGTTCACCGGCATCTTGGCCGCGCATCGCGTCGAGCAGGCGCTGAGCTTGAGGCCGACGGTTGACGGTGCCACCACATTGACCGACGCTTTCTCCACTTTCCTTCAATTCCACGCCACCGGGCGTTTGCTTGAGACCTCGATGGGTCCGCGTTATGCGGCGCTGCAGCGCGAGCTTCACGTCCGCTCCGAAACGCTGGCCCTCACTCCGAGTCGGCGCGGGCCTTCCGGTTTCGGCGATTTCGGAGCGGCGCCGAATTTGGCCTTGGCTGCCGCCGGTCCGCGAGGTCGAGCCGTGACCGATCCTCGGACCGATCATCTGGTTTTCAATTCCAAACACGGCGATGGCGATCCGCCGACACCGGACGGTCCGACTCGGGTCACTCAGCCCGGAACCGGAACGCGTCGGCCGACCCAGCCGGTCGTCGGTGGTCTTGCCGCCAAAGTTGCCCGGGAAGCTCATAATAAGGTTCCACAGATCGTTCCCGGGACCCGGCTCGGTCCGGGTCCGGATGGACGCTACGAGGTGGTCGCCGAATTGGGTGAGGGCGGCGCCGGCCGGGTCTTCCTGGTCAAAGACACCCGCGAAGTCTTGGGGACTCGATCGGAGCAGCTGAAGGTCATCAAGGTTCCGACCGGCGTGACCGATCCCGGAAGACTTCAGCGCATCGGGCGTGAAATCCTAATCAGTGAGCTCCTCGGCTCGGGTTGGGCCGCTCCGATCCATGACCACTTCGAATGGCCTCAAGGCAGTGGCATCCACATTCCGGTGATGGAATACATCGACGGCCACATTTTCACCGAGATCATTAACGGCGCTACCCGCGGCGATCCGGTGATGAGCCGTGACTTTTCTTTAGCCAAGCGTATCGATCTTTTCGCCGAGCTCTGCCTCGGCGTCCACGACGCCCATAACCATGGCGTCTTGCATCGGGACCTCAAGCCCGACAATTTGCGAGTCGACCGCATCGGGCGGATGCGGATCCTGGATTGGGGTGCATCCCAGCATTTCACTCAGGCCCAGGAGAACGAGGGCGGAAGCAACGGAGGCCCCTCGGGAACTCGCCCAATTCCGGCCGGTTATTCCGAAATCAACGGCACCCCGGGTTACCTTCCTCCGGAAGTTATCTCCGCCAAGAGGCTGAGCAATCCCCGAGTCCGAGATATTTTCTCCTTGGGCGTCATCCTCTACGAGACCGCGACCGGACTCCTTCCTTTTGGCATTTTTCGGGATGGGGATAAGGCCCGGGGCGAGCCGAGCTTGGTGCCGGAATGGGAGATGGTTGGCCACACTCGATACCAACGCATTCCCGAAAATGTGATCCTGTTAATGAACGCCGAGCAAGGAATGGACCCGCCGGCCTTCCGCAAAATTCTGGTCGGTGAGTTTCCGCCTTATATGGCCGAGATCGAACAGATTGCCCGGCGGGCCATGCACGTTAATCCCGAGGAGCGCTTTCAAAGCGCCGCCGAGCTTCGGGAAGCGGTACTGATGGCCCGGGCCCGGGCCGATCGCGAGTCCTTGAACGAGCTGAAGCGGGAGCGCCTCACCTTGGAGCGCCAGGTCACCGATTCTTGGGATTGGCGAAGGTTCAACGTGCTTTCCAATACCGATCCCACCGAGTGGATCGAAGGTCAGAACAACCTTCAACGCTTGCGAGAAATGCGGAAAGACTGGCGCGAAGGCGTCAACGATCTGGTCATCCGGCTCTATGAAGCCACGAAGTACGAGCACATCGCCCAGGCCCGACAAATGATCGCCGAAATTAGCTGGGAGAGATTGGAAGACGGCGGCGACCGTCTGTCTCCCGGCGAACGCCGCCGCTTGGAGCAGCGGATTCGGGACAACGATTTCGAGGTCCCTTCGGGCCGGATGTTCAGCGAGGTTTTGACCGGAACGGCCGAGGTCCGGATACGACCCCGCTCCACCGAGGCCGATCTCGATGCCAATCCTCAGGTTCGAGTCATTCCCTGGAAGCGGGAGATCGATCACAACGGCCATGAGACCGGGAATTTTCGCCCCGGTGCCCCGATCCTCGAGGGCTTGCTTTCGGATATTCAGGAACGTCTGAGTCTACCGACCGGTTATTATGCTTTCGAATTTAGGGAGCCCGGTTTTACGCCGGTCAATGTGCCGGTGCACGTCTCCTTGGATGCGGTGCGAAATGCGGTGGTTTGGCGGCGGCCGATCTCGATCGATGCGACCTTCGTCCCCCGGCAGGTCGTTCCGAAGCACATGAGGATTGTCCAAGGCGGCGTCGCCAACATCGGTCAGGATTTTTATCACGAGGGGATGCCATTCAACAATTACAGCTTCCCGATGCGGGCTCAAGAAATCCCGACCTTCGCCATCGCCGAGAACCTCATTACGGTTCGGGAGTATGCCCGTTTCATCTCGGCCTTGCTTGCCAGGGGGCAGGTGGCCGAGGCGCTGGAGTACATGCCGCGAAAGGGTCCGGTGCCGAGTCGAGCGAGCAATTTGACCTCCACCGAGATCAGCCGCATTTTCAAGGAAGAGGAAAGCGCACCGACGCGGACCTTTTATTGGCGGATCGTGTCGACCTTCAACGCCGAGACCGGACACGCTTACCGCTTGATCGATCCGACCACCCACCTCGATCCGAACGGAGACCCAATTCACTACGATCAGCCGATCAATGCGATCAGTCCGAATGCCGGAGAAGCCTTTGTCCGGTGGCTTCGGGAAACCACCGGTTTTCCCTACCGTTTGGCCACCGCCGATGAGAAGAACAAGGTCGATACCAACTCCTTTGAATGGGTCTACCCTTGGGGCTACGACTTTTCCCCTTATTATGGAATTTTCCGCCTGACCTTCCAGGGTGACC
>JBIOXX010000239.1:0-5720 GCA_044869875.1 bacterium
GCCGAGGTCGGATTTGTTCGACGCGCCCGCGCGCAGGCGCTTGAGAGTGGTCTCCTTATTGCCGAAGGCTTCAAGGAAGGCATAAGGAAAATTCGCCGGATCGAACGGTTGCTCCGCAAGGTCGGTGATGGCCTATTCTATCTCAACGGCGTTCAACTTTAACTCCTCCTTGGTTGATTTGCCACCGCTCTACCTCCCCCTGGCCCCCTCCTTATAAAGGAGGGGGTGGAGATTGGCTAGCCGACGCCGAAATAAACCGCCTGAGGATGGTGCAAGACGATCGCCGACACCGAGGCCTCGGGCTCCATCATGAAGCCTTCGGTGAGCTGGACGCCGACTTCTTCGGGCTTGAGCAGCTCGAAGAGCAGTTTCTGATCTTCGAGATTGGGGCAGGCCGGATAGCCGAAGGAATAGCGCTTGCCGCGATACTTCGCTTGAAAGCGCTGCATCATGGTCATGTCGATCGGATCGGCGAAGCCCCACATCGCCCGAATCCGGGCGTGGAGGAATTCGGCATAGGCCTCGGCGCTTTCCAGGGCCAGAGCCTGGAAGGCGTGGCTCTTGAGGTATTTTCCTTCTTCCTTCCACTTCTCGGCCAATTCGCGGACGCCTTCGCCCACTCCGACCACGAAAAGAGCCAAGCTGTCGCGCCATTCTTTGGCTTCGGCGGCCAAGGGCTCAACGTAGTCGGCCAGGCAGAGCCCGTCGGCCTTGGGCTGGCGGGGAAAGCTCCACTCGCCGACCGCGCGGCCGCTTCCGTCCTGGAGCTTGATCCGATTGCCGGTCGCGGCGGTCCGGAAGAATTGAAAGACCGCCTTCGGTTGCAAGATGCTGCGGGCCTCGGCCTTCAGCTCCTCGACCGTCTCGTAAATCTCCAGGGCCTTGCGTCCGGCTTCGCTCTCGCGGAGCGCCGCCAGATCGCCGGCCTCCAGCGATTTCACTAAGCCGCCCTTCAGCCCCAGATGGCGGCCGTAGAGCATCAACGGATTGATATAGTCCCAAAGCTGGTCGACCGGCGTGTTGCGCAGGACGTGGCGCTCAAAATCGGGGGCCTTGGGAAATTCGGTCAAGGGAGTCACCGTCGTCGAGCGCTCCTCGCTCATCGTCGCGACCTTGACTTGGACATAGGTGTCACCGGCGGCGCTCTTCCGCCGCTCCTCGACCTGAGCCTTGAGCAACGAGAACTGCTTCGAATCGCGGATTCGCTTGGCCAGCTCCAGTCCGTTCATCGCGTCATTGGCATAGGCCACAAAGCCTTCGTAGGCCCGGGCGATCTTGTTGTTGGTGAATTTTTCGGAGAGCGCGGCTCCACCGACCAGGATCGGGACCTGGATCCCGGCTTTGCTCAAGTCGCCGGCGGTCAAGACCATCTGCTCGGCCGATTTGACCAGGAGGCCGGAGAGACCGACGATGTCGGGCTTGTGCTCGTGGATCGCGGCGATGAGCTGCTCCGGCGGCACCTTGATGCCGAGATTGACGACGTTGAAACCGTTGTTGCTCAAGATGATGTCGACCAAATTTTTGCCGATGTCGTGGACGTCGCCCTTGACGGTGGCGAGGATCACCTTGCCCCGACCGGCGTTCTCCGATTTTTCCATGAAGGGCTCGAGGTGGGCGACCGCGGCCTTCATCGCCTCGGCGCTCTGCAAGACTTCGGCGACGATCAGCTCGTTCTTATTAAAAAGCCGGCCGACCTCGTCCATCCCCTTCATCAGCGGACCGTTGATGATCGCCAGCGGTTTTTGGGTCTTTAAAGCTTCGTCGAGGTCTTCGCGCAGGCCTTCCTTGGTTCCTTCCAAGATGTAATTGGCGAGCCGTTCTTCGAGCGGAAGATCCGACTTCTTCTCGACCAGCCGCGAACTGGCTTGGCGGAAGTGGTTGGCAAAAGCGGTGATCGGATCGGAACCGCGGTTCCAGAGCAGGTCGTCGGCCAGCTTCTTCTCTTCTTCGGGAATCGAGGCGTAGCGCTCCAGCTTCTCGGTATTGACGATGGCCAGATCGAGGCCCGATTTGACGCAGTGATAGAGATAAACCGAGTTCAAAACTTCGCGGCCGGCGGCCGGCAAACCGAAGGAGACATTGCTTACGCCGAGCACGGTTTTGGAGAGCGGAAATTCAGCCTTCACCAGCTTGATGCCTTCGATGGTTTCCACCGCCGAGCCCTTGTAGTTCTCGTCGCCGGTGCCGACCGGGAAGACCAGGAGGTCGAAGTAAATGTCCTCGGGCGCAATGCCGTATTTGTTCACCAGTAAATCATAGGAGCGGCGGGCGATCTCGAGCTTGCGCTGCCGGCTCACGCCCATGCCCTGGACCTTGTCCTCGTCGATGGTCCCGACCACCAAGGCGGCGCCGAATTTCTTGGCTAGCGGCACGACCAGCTCGAAGCGCTCCTCGCCGTCCTCGAGGTTGACCGAATTGATGATCGCCTTGCCCTGGCTGTAGGTCAGGGCCATCTCGAGGACCTTGGCGTCGGTCGAATCGATCATCAGCGGCGCCCGGACCTTGCGGATCACCTCGTCCAAGAAGCGCTGCATGTCGCTGAACTCATCGCGGTCGGGATTGGCCAGGCAGACGTCGACGATCTGGGCGCCCTGCTTAACCTGAGCCCGGGCCACTTCCGAAGCCTCTTCGAATTTCTCCTCGACGATGAGGCCCTTGAACTTGCGGCTGCCGATGACGTTGCTCCGCTCGCCGACCAGGACCGGCCGCTTGTCGTCGCTGACTTCGAGGTAGTCGATGCCGCTCAAGGTCGAGACCGCCCGCTCGGGCCCACGGCGCGGTTTCATCTTCTCGGCCAATTGGGCCAGGGCCGCGATGTGGCCGGCGTGGGTGCCGCAACAACCGCCCAAGAGATTGATCCAGCCGGCTTCGGCGAAGCGGCTCAAGACCGCCGAGATCATCTCCGGCGTCTCGAGATAGCGGCCTTCCTCGTCGGGCAATCCGGCATTGGGCACGCAGGCCACCCGGGCCTTGGTCTGGCCGGAGAGAGTGCGGATGTGGTCGGTCATGAATTCGGGACCGGTGGCGCAGTTGAGACCGATGTAGAGGAGATCGACGTGCTCCAAAGCCGCCGACAGGGCCTCGACCCCTTGGCCGGCCAACATCGTCCCCATCGGTTCGATGGTCACCGAGACGGCGATGGGTAGGCGATGAGACTCTTTGGCTAAGATTTCTTCGATGCCAAGCAGGCCGGCCTTGATGTTGCGGGTGTCCTGACAGGTCTCGAGCAGAAAATAATCGACGCCGCCGTCGTAGAGGGCCTTGGCCTGGGCCGCGAAGTGCTTCACCAGATCGGCGAAGCTGACGCCGCCGGTAACGCTGATCGCTTTCGTCGTGGGACCGATCGAGCCGGCGACGAAGCGCGGCTTCTCGGGGCTGCTGAATTTCTCGGCCGCTTCCCGGGCCAGTTTGGCGGCGGCTAAATTGATCTCGTAAGTCTTGTCCTGGAGGCCGTACTCGGCCAAGACCAAGGGCGTTGCGCCAAAGGTGTCGGTCTCGAGGATATCGGCGCCGGCCTGAAGATAGGCCTCGTGGACCTCGCGGATCACTTCGGGTTGGGTCAAATCGAGGTATTCGTTGCAGCCTTCATACTCGGGACCGCCGAAATCCTCGGCGCCGAGATTCTTCTGCTGCAAGGCCGTGCCCATCGCGCCGTCGAGGACGAGGATCCGCGTCTTCAGCGCGTCGATCAGGCGCTGAGCGCGGGGGGCGTAGGGTTTAAGGGCGATGGACATAATCTTTAAATTCTCCCAAAGCCGCGAACACCGCGGCGCACTCCTCGGGACTGCGCAGGCCCAGCCCGCAAGCCGGCGTCAGCAAGCTCTCGCGCAGGACCTCTTCGGCCTCGGCCACATCCAGCGCCGCCCGCAAACGGGAGCGGCATCTTTCCACTTCTTTCTTGGGATGCCAAGCCGAAGTCAAGGAAGTCGGCACCACGCCCAAGGCCAAGCGGCCGCCGCGATGACGAAAGACCCAAAGTCGCTCGGCATCCTCCCAGGGCGAGGCCAGGGAGAAATCGAAAGAGAGAAAATCCAGCGGCCAATCGAGGAAGGGATCGAAATCGCCGGCGGCGCAGCAATGAATCCCGACCAGGGCGCCGGACTCGCGCAGACCCTCGGCGATCCGCTTCACACTTTCCAAAGGCTCGGCCAACAGCAAGGCCGGCTCGTCGAGGAAGAAGATCGCCTTTTTCCCCAAATTCTGGACCTCGGCCAGGAGGAAACGGCCGCGCTTCAAAACCCATTCCTCCAAACGCTCGGCTTCTTGATTTAAGTCCGGTCTAGCTCCAAGCAAGGTCGCCGGACCGGCCCACTGCAACTTTGTCCAGGGCCGAGGGTCCACCGCCAACCTTTCAAGATAGGGCTCCCAAAGCAAGCCCGGAGACATATCGGTCGGTCCGTTCGGGAAACCGGCCAGGCCCTGACCGAGCAGGGTATCGTTTTTCCCCAAGGCCGGCAGGGTTGGGAAGTAAGGAATGTCGACCGCAAAGGCTTGATCCAGAACCTCTTTCTCTTCCGCCGGCGGAAGGCTGCCAATGCCGGTGCTTTGACCGGCGATATCGCTTGACTTTGTCATAGATAAAACCAAGTTTTACGGGCACTTATGGCCACCGAGGCGAAAAAATCGGGCTGCTTGAAAGCCTTGGGCATCCTCTTGGCCTTGGGCCTGCTCGGCGCCTTTCTCCTTTATCAATTCATCCAGTCGCCCCGTTTTTTACAATTCGTCATCGGCCGGCTCAATAAAAGCCTGTCCGGAGACATCCTTTACGACAGCTTCTCTCTGGATCTCAATCAGCGCCATCTTCAAATTCGGGGCCTGGTCTATCAAAACGAACAGGGTCTCAAGGTCGTCTCGCTCAAGGCCCTGGACCTCGATTTCGCCTACTCCAGCGCCTTGAAGGGAAATTTCGGGATCACCAAGCTGCGGGCCGAGGGCCTGGCCATCGATCAACGCAATTCGCCCAAGAGCCTCAAGCCCTCTTCCTGGCGAACCGCGCTGCGCATCGTTCTCAAGCGGCTCTCGATCCAGGACGCCGTGGTCAAAGACATCGCCCTTTACCTGCGCAACGGCGATGAATTTCGCTTCGGCGAAGCCAACGTCAACTTGAGTTCGCAGCGCCGCTCTCAACAGGATGTCAGCTTTTGGGTCAGCGAGGCCGTCCTCAAACCGGCCGACACCGAGATCAAGACCGGCCGCCTCGTCTTCCAGGGCAAGATCACCTTGCCGGTGGTCCGCGACTTCACCTTTTTCGTCAGCGAAGCCGAGGGCAATTTGAAGCTGGAGGACGTTCAGGTCGGCTCGCTGCCGGCCAGCAGCTTCCTCTCCGATATCAAAATCGGCGGCGACGTGCTCTACCTTGAAAAGGGCCGCTTCCTCTTGCCCGACGGAACCCTCTTGGTCGACGTCGACTATCTGCCGGAAAAAGCCACCTACAAGGTGGACCTGAAAACCGCCCAGCCCATGCCATTCAGCGCCATCCCCAAGGCCGGCAAGGAGCTACTCGAGACCTTCGACAAATTCGAGATCGGACTTTATGCCGAGTTGAGCGGCTATAAGCTTTCGGCGATGACCGGCAAGCTGGCCCTCGATGTTAAGACCATCGGCAATACCGCCAATCCCCAGACGCCGGAGAACAAGCTCCACCTCGAGGGGACGATGAAAAACGGCGTGCTCGGCTTGGACGTCTTCAAGCTCAGCTCGGCCAAATCCGAGGTCACCGG
>JBIOXX010000240.1:0-2856 GCA_044869875.1 bacterium
CAGATCGGAAACGGGAGGCTCGGCGATCAAGGCCCGATCCTTGGAAGCTCGAAAAGCATCCACGAAATTGAAAAGCCAAAGCTTCCAGGAATCTTTCCCTTCCCGAAGGATTCTTTCGGAAGTCACGGCGATGGAATCGGGCGGATTTTGAAAATACCGTTCCACGTGGCGGCGGAGACCTTGAGGGGGGTAGCCCAAGGCAACCGCGATCTTATCCAAGCTGGAGAGTTGGGTGTCGTGCTCGCCGCCTTCGAGGAGTTGAAGCGTTTTATAGGAGAGGCCGGCCAAGCTGGCTAGCTGGCGCTGCGAAATACGATGGAGCTCTCTTGATATCTTTAGGGATTTCATGGATATTTTTATAAATGACGTAATATATTACGTCAATATGCGAAATAGCTTTGGCTTTCGACTAATGGCTCAAGTATTTAATTTTATTGCACTTTTAAAACTTACGACCTTGGAGACTCCAAGGCAACTTTGAACGATTCTAAGCGATAAAAAGGCAAGGCTCGGGTACGGGGGTATCCAGGCGCCCTGGCGTCCATCCCTTAAATTTCATTTCATTCTTAACAATCGGTGGCTTGTTCCGCGATGGATCGCCGTATCGATGCTCAATCCTCCTCGATTCCGAGAGCTGCCCCCGTCTATGAACTGGGCGCCTCAGTGGCTGAAGGCTTGCGCGCTTCTTTGGTTGGATTGAGCCCGACGGAAAGCCGCGAATTACAATCTCTCGCTCGAGAGAGCGATCCCGAAATCTTTTGGGCGGACCTCCAACGCCTGGGCCACCGGCTGGAAAGAAAAGGCAAGCTCGAAGCGGCGGCTGCGATCTATGCGGTAGTGAAGGAATCGGCCACCGAAGAAGCGATTCGCACCAAAGGTTCATTGGCTCTCGATGCGATGGAAGGTCGAGGAACGGTCGGAGCGCGGGCCGAGTTTCTTCTCAGCCGTTTCATGAAGGACGCTTCCGATCCTTGCACGATCCTGCCGATGATGGCGGGATCGGCGGTCTTCCAAATCGGCAAGGGCTTGGCCTTGAGCCGAATGATCTCGGCGGCGAGACCGGCTTGGTGGATGCGAGGCTTGCCCGGAAGGTCGGCGGCCTCGGTCTTAGGTTACGCTCTGGAGGTTCCGACCTTCGCCTTGTCGGGACGGGCGATGCGGAGCCTGGGCGAACCGGGAGAGCCCCAACCCAGTATTGGGCAGGAACTTGGCAGTGCGGCGATCACCTTGGGGGTGCTGAAGCTCAGCGGGGCGGGCTCTCAGTCTCTGCTAGGGCCTTGGTTGAACCGGCGCAGCGCGCCTTTCACGCGGTTTGCCGTTTCCCAAGGAACGCTGTTCGCGGGGCTTTTGTCGGCGCACAAACTGGAAGAAGGACTGGGACTCCGCCCGGCGGTGGAAGGGGCGACGACCGTCACCGATATTCTCTCCTCGATGGTAAGTTTGGGCTTGGGCGCAAGCTTGGGGAATCGATTGTTGGGGGAGGGATATGCGGCGCGGAATCGGGAATTAAGCTGGCGTATCCAAAGGGGCGGTGAGGATCTGAATCTTCCGTCCTTCGCCTTTTCCAAAAGCCTGGCCCCAGCGGGAGCTTCGCCCTGGCTGCTGGATTCGAAGGGCCCCAAGGCCCTCGAACTTTATAGCCGGACCGAGCACGCTTTTCTTTTAGTTCCCCAGGTTGATGAAAACAGCCGCAGCCTGGAAGTTTTTCAGAAACAATACGATCGAATTTACGGAAGCCTGGAGAAAGTTTTCGAAAAGCTCGAAGAAGGCCATGCCCAGGGCTATCTCGAAGAATTGGACCGGATCGCCGGTCGCCGGGATTTTTGGCTCGAGCAAAGCCAAGGCTTGGAGAAATTACAGGGAGAGGAGCGGGAGCGCTTCGCCCAAGACATCGATTTAGGTCTGAGACTATTGGGAGAGCGGTTGCTGCGAGTGGGCTCTTCCATTTTGCAAGAACCGCTGACCGCCGAGAAGAAACCGCGCTGGGGTTTGAGATTTAGGCCGGAGAAACCGGCGACGGAAAGACCCGAGCCGGCCGAGTCTAAGACTTCCCGCGATGCCATTCCCGCCTTGGTCAACCGAGACGTCGGCTACGGAAAGGGCTTGGCGCTTCGGGAACACCAAGTGGCGGCTCTTCATGCGATTCGCGGACGGATCAAGCTCTTGCAATCGATGATCGAAGATGGCGGCGAGATCCTTCCCGAGGCCCTGGCCGGGACGGTGGTGATGCCGGTGGGTGGCGGCAAGACGCGAACGATGGTGGCGGGCTTCGCCAGTGCCTTGGAGTTGGGCTGGATGGATCCGAGTCGAGGCGACAAGCTTATCATCCTCAATCATACGGATCAGATCCACGAGCAGAACCGGAAGGTCGCCGAGCTCTTGGGGCCTTATTTTAAAAAGAAAACCGGACGAGCTCTCAAGATCAGCGAGTACAAGGCGGAGAAGCGGGACTTGAGCGGTGACGTGATCGTCGTCAGCATCCCCAGCTTACAAGGGGAGGGGAAAGGGAGTTCCTTCCAGGCTTCCATGTCTGCAGCCTTGGGCAAGCAAGGCAAGATCGCGATGGTGGCCGTGGACGAAGTCCATCACCTGGGCTTGAGCCAGGGCAAAACGAAGGAAAGCTGGGCTCAGGCCTTGGAAACCCTCCGCGAAGTCTCGCCGCAGCTCTTTCAAATCGGTTTCACGGCGACGCCCACCGGTAAAGAACCGGGGCGGCTTTTCACGGTTCGCGAGCGGGAATTAATGCAGGCCCGAGTGACGCCTCGGACTTATCTCATCAAAGTGGATGGTATCGATTTAAGTCAATTGAAGGTGACGACTTCGGGTGAGTTCGAGCAGAAGGCGATTCAGAGCACG
>JBIOXX010000241.1:0-2522 GCA_044869875.1 bacterium
GATCACGCCTAGTAGCTTGCAATCTTCCAATTCGACTAAGGCTCGAATGTCTTCGAGCGAAGAAATGCCGCCCGAGGCGATGACCGGCAATTCGGTGACTTTCAGAACTTCTTTCAAAGCTTCCAAATTCGGCCCAGTCAGCATCCCGTCGCGGGCGATGTCGGTGAAGATCAGCGAATGGACGCCCTCGAGCGGCGCCTGCTTCAGATAATCGGCGACGCTCAAGCCGGTCGTTTCGGTCCAGCCTTGGACGGCGATCTTGCCGGCCTTGGTGTCCAAGCCCAGCGAGATTCGCTTCGGATGGGCCTCGCCCAAGCGGCGAAGAAATTCGGGATCCTGCACCGCCTTGGTCCCGACCACGATCCGCGAGACGTTCTCGGTGAAGTAGGCGTCGGCGGCTTCGACCGTTCGAATGCCGCCGCCGACTTGCAAATGCACCGGTCCGGCCTCGCGGGTCATTCGGGCAATCAATTCGAGATGCACCGGCCGGCCGGCCTTGGCGGCGTCGAGGTCGACGACGTGGATCCACTCCGCGCCTTCGTCTTTAAATTGACGCACCAAGGACAGCGGATCTTCGGAATATTGGGTGACTTGGTCGTAGTCGCCCTGGCGCAGGCGCACGGCCTTGCCGTCTTTCAAATCGATGGCCGGAAAAACGATCATAACTTGACGAAGCGCTCCAAAATTTTGAGCCCGACGCTCTGAGATTTCTCGGGGTGGAATTGGGTGGCGAAGATGTTGTCCTTCTCCAAGGCCGCCGCGAAGGTCGGGCCGTAGTCGCAGGTTGCCGCCACCACACTCTTCGGCTTGGCCGGCTCGAGGTAGTAGCTGTGGACGAAATAGACGAATTCCTCGTCCAGTCCCTTGAGCAGGGTCGGATTGCCTTGGAGCTTGAGTTGGTTCCAGCCCATGTGCGGAATCTTCAAACCCGATTCGGCCGGAAAACGCCGGACCTTGCCCGGGATGATGCCCAGTCCCTCATAGCGTCCGCCTTCCTCGCTCTCATCGGCCAAGAGTTGCATGCCGACGCAGATGCCGAGGAAGGGCCGGCCCGAGGCGATGAACTCCTTCACCGGCTCGACCAGGCCATACTCCTTCAGATTGCCGATGCAGTCGCGGAAGGCGCCGACGCCGGGCAGGATCACTTTATCGGCTTTGGCCAGGAGCTTGGGATCGCGCGTGATCAGGCCCTTGCCGCCGACGTGCTCGACGGCCTTCGAGACGCTGCGAAGGTTGCCCATGTCGTAATCGATAATCGCGATCATTGGGATTCTCTTACAAGCTGCCCTTGGTCGAAGGGATGCCTTTCACTCGGGAGTCGATCTGAGTCGCCATGTCGACCGCCTTGGCGAAGGCCTTGAACATCGACTCGACGATATGATGGCGGTTGCGTCCATACCAGACGTGAATGTGGAGGTTGATCAGGGCCGCATTGGTAAAGCCTTGGAACCACTCGGGAACCAGCTCAACGTCGAAGGTCCCGATCCGCCCGGCCTTGAGCTTAGGCTGATAGATCATGCAGGGTCGGCCGGCGAAATCGAGCGCCACCGTGGTCAAGACTTCGTCCATCGGCAGGGTGAAATGGCCGTAGCGCCGCATCTTCTTTTTGTCGCCGATCGCCTTCTTGAAGGCCTCGCCCAAAGCGATGCCGACGTCCTCGACGGTGTGGTGGAGGTCGACATGGACGTCGCCCTTGGCCTTGATCGTCAGGTCGAAGAGCCCGTGTTTGGCGAAGGCTTCCATCATGTGGTTGAGGAAGGGGATCGGCGTGTCGACCTTGTACTTTCCGCTGCCGTCGACGTTGAGCTCGACGCTGATCTGGGTTTCCTTGGTATTCCTGACGATTTTAGCTTTTCGGGGCAATTTCCACTCCGCAAATTCTTCGCATTTGCTGCGCGGCCCGAGCAAGTCGGGCCTTTGCAGGGTTAGGCAAGCTAGGGGATTTTCTTGGCCTTGTCAAACAGAGGGCGGAAAGCCGTTGCCAGGGCGCCCCGGCCTGTTTTAGGGAGAGCCACCGAGGTTTCTTTCATGGAAAACAATTGGAAAGGCATCGACATCGAAGAGGCCCGCCGAATTCTGGCGATGGACGAGGCCGAGTTTTTCGAAAAAGTGATGCCCCGGGCCAAGGCCTTGCGCGAGGCTCACTTCGCCAACGAGATCAGCTTCTGCTCCATCGTCAACGCCAAGAGCGGGGCCTGTGTCGAGAGCTGCAGCTTTTGCGCCCAATCCAACACTTATAAAGGGGCTCAGGCTCCGGTCTATCCGCTGATGAGCGCCGAGAAGATTTTAGAGAAGGCCAAGGAGGCCGAGGGCTACGGCGCCACCGAATTTTCGATCGTGACCAGCGGCCGCGGCATGACCAAGGCAAAAGAGCTCGACACCATGGTCGATGCCATCACCAAGATCCGCGAGCAGACTCAAGTCGAGACCTGCGCCTCGCTGGGCCTGATGAGCCGCGAGGATCTGCTCCGCCTCAAAGAGGCCGGGATGATCAACTATCATCACAATATCGAGACCGCGAA
>JBIOXX010000242.1:0-5398 GCA_044869875.1 bacterium
GGTGAGTTGGGGGGTGTTGGAACTGATGGCGTTAATGAGCGTGGCCGATTGCATGTTGTCGATGTGGGTGTAGCCGATAGTTTGGTAGGAACCGTCGGATTGGCGGCGGCTCAAGGCCACCATGGCATCGCCGGCCGAAGCGATCATCGCGGTGTCGCCGACGATCACGACCACGCTGCCGGCTCCAGTCGCGTTTTTGGCTTTCGGCCCGGCGTGCTTCTTTTGCTCGGCCAGGGACATCATTCCGGCCTTGAACAGCTCGTCGGCGGTCGGAACCCGACCCTCGGCGGTGGCCTTGGCGGCTTGAGCATGGATTCCCTGGAGCCAGGCGCTCGAGGCCACGTCGCCGCCACCCATGCCGCCGGCCCCGTCGGCGCCGGCGATGATCTTGATCTCGGTGCCGTTGGCCAGCTTGAATTTGCCCAAATAGGTTCCGTCTTCCTGGTAATTCCGCGCGCCTTTGGTAGTCTTGGACGAAGCTTGGGATCCATCGGCGAAGGTGATCTGATCGGTGCCTTCCTGGCCGCCCACGATCATCTTGGCTTCGCCGATCGGCTCGCCCTTCGCGTTCTTGATCACTTCGTTCTTCTTGACGCTCAGCTCGACCTTGCCTGCCCGCGGATCCACGACAATGGGCGCGGCTCCGGGGACCGGTTGAGCTTTTTGGGCTTCTTTCGCTTCGCCGGGCCAAATCTTCAAGGAAACAGTCGAGGTAACCGGGCGCCCCTGGGCATCGAACTTCATGCCAAGCGACTTCAACTCGGCGACGCTAAGGTCGATGACCATCTTTTTCGCGGGCTGACCCATCGTGCCGTAGGAAACCTCCGTGACGAAAACGCCTGGCTTGGTGTGGGGCGTGAGCCGGGTGATGCTGCCGTATTGGGCACCGGGAACCATTTCATCGCTCATTTTATAGGGCTCGATTCGGAAAGACTGATTCCCGAACTTCGCCTCGACCTGAGCTGGAACCGCCTGCAGTTTCGGCGCCGGCGGCGGTGGCGGAGCGAGAGGAACCGCCACGTTGGCGTCGGCCGCTTGGGGCAGAACCTGTTGCTCGACGCCGGGGGTCAGCTTGATCTCGACCGACTTAAGCGGCCGTCCATCCTGGCCGATCACGATCCCAAGCTCCTTGGCTTGCTGGGCCGTGACAGTGATCGAGACCGTGCCATGCTGGCCGGAGTTCGGATTGAAGTTGGGGCCGGCATAAACCGCCAAGGTAATCGAACCCGCCGGATCGCCGGGAATCGGGCTGCCATAGGTGACCGACCCGTAGAGCGAGCCCTGCCCGTACATGACTTCGTTTTGAGCGTATTTTTTGACGCTGTAGCTTTGGCCTTGGAGCACCACGTAGCCACCGGGGCTAACCCGTCCGGCCGGAATCTTGGGGTCGGTGAATTTGAAATAGGCCAGTTGCCCGTTGGCGCCGCGGATCGCGAATAAGTCGCCGTCGTTCAGATTGGTCCATTTGCCCATCGGTACGCCGCCGACCAGGACTTCACCGGCTGGAGGAGCTCCGGGTTTCCCGTTGATCAAGACGTATTTCCCCGAGCCGAGGTCGCGCTGAATGGTGACCTGCGGTTCGCCCACACCGTTGTCGGCATATCGTAAATCGCCGGACTTTTGGCCGATCGTGAAAGGCCGATCGTCGATGTAAGGGTTGATGGAGGTTAACTTGCCGGTAGGCAAATTGCCCGACACCGCCGGTTGGGGTGGCCCATCGGCGAGGACCGCAGGCGCATAGCCCGGGATCCAAGCGTCTCTTGGAGCCTGGAAAGGAATAACATAGGCCTGTCCGGTATGAGGATTGAAGACCTTGATCAAATCGCCATCCTTGATCGGTTTCCAATTGCCTTGAACACCCTGGGCGGTATGGCTGGGCGGCTCTCCCTCATGGGCATACCATTGGCCGCCGGGGCCGCGCTGCAAAGTCATGGCGACTTGCTGATTGATGCCGCTCACGATGGTCGGCTTGCCGTCGATGCCGACTCTAATTTCAAAACGAGTGACGCCGTCGGTCGGAACCATCGGCGGATGATTCGGCCCCTCACCCTTCCCACCCCCGCCACCGCTCCACCACGCCATGCCGAGAAGCATGGTCAAGCCGAGGCCGGCCGCAGCCATCCAACCGCCGGTGGCGGCCGTGTCGCTGATCTGAGTCGCCGCTTCGGCCGTGCCCGGAGCCATCGCGAATAGTCCGACTCCCAGAGGGCCGAGGACTTTCAAAGCATCGGGGATCTTTTTTCCACCGGCATCAGCCTTGGGCTGCGGCAAAAGCTCGGCCTTGGCCGTCTGCGGCTTTTCCACCGCATCCATCTCGATCTTGCCGTCCTTGCCGAGGCGGAACATCACGCTGACGCCTTCGTCGGTTTCGCCGGCGAAAGGCTTGCCGCCGACCAGGACTTCGTTGCCGGTCTTGGTTACCGGGGTCATGATGAACTCGTTGGAAACGATCTTCAGCTTGCCGTCGTGGGTCGGATAAATGCCCAGCTTGCGGGCGTCGGCCAGGCTCATCGGGACCGGCTCGGTGCCATGAAGCTTGCCTGCGGTGTTGCCGGTCGGATCGGGCGTCCGCATCCAAACGTAAACCGTATCGCCCTGGCGGGAAGTAAGCTCCGGATCCACCCGAACGATGTCGCCAACCACCCTCTCCTTCTTTCCGACCGCCTTGCTTGGATAGAAGGTCAGTCCGCCTTCGTTGGAGGTCGGAACGTAAACCCGGTTGTTGCGGTTAATATTGGCGGATTCGTCGTTCAAGACGACGACGGCGTTCTCGGCCAGGACCGGGGTACTGCCGTGCTTGTCGACACGTAGAATGCCGAGCTGGATCGCTTCGGCCCGGCTCATCTCGAAGGTCCGGGCTTCCAGGGCCTTGGGCTTATTGAAACCGAAACCGAGGGTCTTGGGATCGGCCTCGGGATCGGCCGGATCGTAAACTTCAACCGTCACCTTGACCGGATCGTTCTCGCCCTTGCCGATCTCGACGCCGACCGCTTTGCCGTAGCTGACGGCCGTATCGGCATCCTTCCCGACTTCGGTGACGACCAAGGGACGGAGATGGCTGATATTGCCGTCACTATCCTTCAAGGCCACCGGCGTATCCGGAGACGCGACTGCAATATCCATCCCCTTGGCGGCCATGGCGATGTCGTCGGTGCCCTTCTTGGTGGAGCCCTCGTAGTAAGAAAATTCCCCGTCCGGGACTTTCTTGATGCTGCCATGGTCATCGAATTCCACGCCGAGGCGCTTGGCGTCCTCGATGCTCATCGGCAGGACCGACCAAGTGGTCTTGTCGCCCGGCATCGAGCTGTCCATGCTGAGGTAAACCTTGTCGCCGATCACCATCGAGTCATTGAGACTAATTTTCCCCGGCGTGGTGGGGGTGACATTCTTCATGTCCGCCTTGGTGTAGGGATGAAGAGTGGCGGTTTTCGTTTCCGAGGAAAGCTTGATCGGATTATCTTTGGTGACCTTGGCCGGCGGCGGCGGTCCTTTTTTGAAATACTTTTTCAGGATCGCCGGACCGGCGATCAGCAAGCCGATGCCGACGATGACTGCGGCTTCGGTCGGGCCAACGCCGCCACGCGAGCTGATGTCCTTGGCGGCGCCTTCGGCGGCGTGGGCCAGTTCGGGCGAGAACAAGGCCACGGCGCCGGTCAATAGACCGACGGCGGTCGCTCCGCCGGCCGGTAATCCGACCACGGTATTTTCTTCATGAACGTCGACGGCCGGCGCCTGCCGCGATTGCTTGACGGCGTTGGCAAGATGGTCGGCGTCGAGATCGACGTTCCCCTCGGCGCGGAGGATGGTCTGCAAAGCATGGGTTCGGCGGAGGGCCTCTTTGTATTCCGGAGAATTGGTATCGCCCTTCTTCAGGATCTCGATGTCTTTCCGCAGGCCCTCGGCCAATTCCTTCGATCCCGGCTCGATCGCCTTGGCAACCGCTTCGTAGGGCTCCAGCACGGTGGCGATCTTGGCCTTGTCCTGGCCGGCGGCTTCCAGAGTCTTATGAACGCCGGAAGTGCCGGGATCGGCGATCTTCCCGGCGGCCTCGACGTTCGGATCGACCGGCAGGGCCTGTTTCGGGAAAGGGAGAACCACCGCGACTTTGGTGGGATCGTCTTCCGAGACTTCCACCGGCTTACCCTGCAGCTTGGCCGTGGGAGTTCCGGGATTGGTCTTGTCGCCGTCATTGGCCGGCACCGGGGCCTGCTGAGCCGCCTTTCTCTTGGCCAAGGGGCTGGCGGCGACCGACTTATCGGCGTCGGCATCGACCGGAGGCTTGGGTCCGAGCTTCGATCCCGAAGGATGGGTTTGATCGGGGTCGGTGGATTTCACGCCAAGTCGCGCATCGGTCGCGATGCGGTCGGCCTGGAGCTGGGCTCCTTGGAGCGAATACTTCCCTTCGCCCAGCTCTTGGATCAGCTTGGCTTGGCCGGGGGCATCGAGATCGTGCATCTGCTTGGCAAGCTGAATCGTGTCCGAAACCATCGCGCCAACCGCGATCCGAGCCACCGACAAGGCCTTGGCGTCGGTATCGGTGGTGGCGGTCTTGCCGCCGATCAACTTGCCTTGGGCCATCAGATTGCTGAGGAGGGCAATTTGGGCCTTGGAGCTCAAGCCTTCCAAGGCTTGGCCGAGCTTGATGAAATCGTGGGTCGAGATGTGAAAATCGAAAGCCATCGCCGAGAGAGCGTCGGCCATCACTTTTCGAGCCCCATGGGCTGCGAAGTAATTATTGTAAGTGATCTCGGTAGACGCCGTATAGCGGTCGCCTAAAACGGTCTTCAGGAACTGACGAACGGTGGCTTCGGCTTCCTTGGGCGGCATCGCATCGAGCGAAGCGCCGAGAGTCGTCTCCACAACGTAATCGTTGGCCAAGTCGACCGTCATCTTGTGTCGACGATTTTTTCGGCCAAGGCTTTCCTGGCCGCCGGCTCCATGCCATCCATCAACGGATCAAGGACCGAAAGCACCGAATCCAAGGTCGCCAGGCTCTTCTCCATCGCCGCGCTAGGATCGGTTTTTGCCTCGGGATACCAGGCATCGGTCCGCGCCTTCATTCGCTGGTCGAAATCGACAATTCCCAGAGCTTTGGCCCGGCCCGACATTTCCTGATATGTTTTGACCGATTGCCGGGCGGTATAGAGGGTAATGTCGCCGCGCAGATACCGCTCGGTGAGATTCTTAGCCAAGGGCTTGGGGATATCCTTGGCCTCGCCGGCGAACTTGTTGGCATTGTCCACGGCGTAGCGAATGTCGGCGTCGACATCGGCCTCGCTCTTTCCGGCTTGGCGGATTGCCCGTTCCAAGACGGCCCGCTTAGCAAAATCGGGCACGTTCTTGCCCTCGGCCTTCATCTTCTCGAGGGTCTTCATCGCGAAGCCCATCCGCTCCTTGA
>JBIOXX010000243.1:0-3006 GCA_044869875.1 bacterium
AGAAGCTCCTGGTCGGCTGCCAAGCCGGCGGCCGTTCGCAAAAGGCCTGCGAGATGCTCGAGGCCGCGGGCTACAGCCAACTTTCCAACATCTATGGCGGCTTCGGCGGCGGCCGCAATCCTGAGACCGGCGAACCCCAGCCGGGCTGGAAAGACCTGGGCCTGCCGGTCGATACCGACAACGGCGAGGGCGTGAGCTACCAATCGCTCGCCCAGCGAGCCAAATAACCGCATATTCCTTGACAGCAACGGCCCGCAATCCGCATATTTAACCGAGATTTTTCGGCGATGGAGTCCGCCTCATAACCGCCCATTCCAATTTTGGGCTGATGACTCCTACCTTTACAGGGGTGGGAGTGCGCCCAATTCTCCAACGAAGCCTCCTCCACCCATAACCGTTCGCCAAACGCGGAGGGAAGCCATGCCGTTTCGCTGGGACCCGAAGGAACATCTCCAATTAGCCGCCGACTTGTTTCGCTGGTTGCTAAAAACCATCCCCGTCGGAGTCGTGGTGGGCTCGGCCTGCGCCCTATTTCTATGGTCGCTGGATCGGGTCACCGACCTGCGTTGGAGCCATCCCGAGCTGCTTTTTTTTCTTCCGCTGGCCGGGCTCGCCATTGGCCTGCTTTACCACCTATGGGGACGTTCGGTCGAAGGCGGCAACAACCTCATTATGGAGGAAATTCACGAACCGGGAGGCGGAGTCCCCCTGCGGATGGCTCCACTGGTGCTGATCGGCACCATCGTCACCCATCTTTTCGGCGGATCCGCCGGACGCGAAGGAACGGCGATTCAAATGGGCGGGAGCATCGCCGGCGGCTTGGGCAGAATTTTCCGTTTGAAAGGATCGGAGATCCGCATCCTGCTGATGGCTGGGATCGCGGCTGGTTTTAGCGGAGTATTCGGCACGCCGATCGCCGGAACGGTTTTCGCCCTGGAAGTCTTGGCGATCGGCCGCTTGAGCTATGAAGCCCTGATCCCCTGCTTGTTGGCCTCGATCATCAGCAATTGGAGCTGCGGCGCATGGGGGATCCATCACACCGAATACCACATGGCCGAGCTGGTGAACTCCGGCTTTGCCCCATCCGGCGCCGCTTCTTATTGGTGGCTTTTCGGAAAGGTGCTCATCGCCGGCTCGGCCTTTGGTTTGATCAGCGTCCTCTTTGCCGAGTTCACCCAGGGTTTGCACCGGATATTCGCCCGGCTCTCGCCACGCCCCTACCTCCGTCCGATCATGGGCGGACTCATCGTCATCGGCCTAACCTATCTCGTCGGCACCCGTGACTTCCTTGGGCTAGGCGTCACCAATCCCGAGCCCGGCGGGATTTCCATCCTTTCGAGTTTCCACGAAGGCGGCGCTCATGCTTGGAGCTGGTGGTGGAAAACCCTCTTCACCTCCGTCACCTTGGGCAGTGGCTTCAAGGGCGGCGAAGTCACGCCGCTATTCTTCATCGGGTCGACCTTAGGCAATGTTCTCGCATCGCTGCTCCACGCTCCCACCGCACTCTTCGCAGCCATCGGCTTCGTCGCCGTATTCGCGGGAGCGACCAACACTCCCTTGGCCTGCACGATCATGGCGATCGAGCTCTTTGGGCCAACCTATGCGACCTATTACGCCGTCGGTTGCTTCGTGGCCTACCTTTTCAGCGGCCATTCCGGAATCTATCTCTCGCAACGAATCGGGCTTCCCAAGACGCCTGGATCCAAGCATCGCGAGAACAGCTCGCTGCGCGATGCCTGGAAGCTAAAGTCGGCTTTCCGCAAAATCTGGCCCTAAGCTTTGAGTAATTCTTTGGCCCGCTCGAACACCCCATCCAGCATCGGCTCGGTCAGCTTGCCGGTAAAGGTGTTCTGTTGGCTCGGATGGAAGGAGCCTAGCAGGACATAGGACCCGAGCGGAACTTCTTTGCCATGGCCAAAGTCCGGCCGCGGCTTTCTCTCCCAACCCGCTCCCTTCAACAAACGCAAAGCCGCCTGCCAGGCAAAGGCGCCCAAGGCCAACAGGACTTTCACGCGCTTCAGCTTGGCGAACTCCTCCTCAAGATAAGGAAAGCAGCGATCCCGCTCCTCGGGCGTCGGTTGGTTGCCCGGCGGAGCGCAGCGCACGGCGGCGCTGATGAAGGCTCCTGCCAATTTCAAGCCGTCGTCGCGGGCGACCGAGGTCGGCTGATTGGCGAAGCCGGCCCGATGCAAGGCCCGAAAGAGCCAATCGCCGGAACGGTCGCCGGTGAAGATGCGGCCGGTCCGATTGCCGCCGTGGGCGGCCGGCGCCAATCCCAAAATCCAGAGCCCGGCCTCGGGGTCGCCAAAGCCGGTCAAGGGTTTCCCCCAATAGACTTGATCGGCGTAGGCCGGTTTGCGGAGCCGAGCGACCTCCTCGCGCCAAGCGACCAAGCGCGGGCAGAGGCGGCAGGAGACAACGCGACGGTTTAGATCTGTCCAAGAAGAGGTCATAGAGACATCGCCCTCTCCCCTCGCGGGAGAGGGAAATTAAAAAGCCCACCCTGATCGCTCAGGATGGGCTTTAAGAAGACCGTGTTTAAAACCGTACTATTTGCGGCGGCGAGCCACGAAGGCCGCAGTCGCCAGACCCAGCCCCATCAACATCGAGGGGAGGCTCGTCGCTGAAGTGGCCGCGAGGGTCAAGGAGCAGCCGATGCCGTCACCTTCGAGGAAGGCGCCAACCGGCACGCAGCCCGTGGTATCGGGATCCTCGTTGGGTCCGCAGATCGCGAAGCATTCGCCATCGACGAAGACCTCACCGGGATCGCAGACGACGCAATCGGCGACCACTGAACCGTCGGCGTCGAGACAGACGCAATCGACGCCGTTGTCGCTGACCGTACCTTGGTCGCAACCGACGTTGATCCGCTTACAAGTGTCGCCTTGGCAAATTTCGCTGATCTCTTGAGGACCGCAGCCGCTGGTGGTGCAACATTGATCGTCGCTTTCGCAAGAGTCACCCGTCTCAGTCTGAGAAACTTTAGGGGTGAATTGGATGAAAGCC
>JBIOXX010000244.1:0-2103 GCA_044869875.1 bacterium
AGCTCGACGAACTGATTCGCTCTCAGCACAATGCCCACAACATCTTGCTGGATATGGAAGAGCTCGATGAAGAGTATCTCGATAAGCTTCGCGACCATTACGAGGAGTTGGCGCGGATGGCACGGGCTGGAAAGAACGTGAAGGGTTCGCCGGAAGTGGATTTCTCGTAAAGGCGTGAGGCCATTGCCGTCTCTGCTTGACGAACGTTTCGACCTTGCGTCCGAGAAGATTTTCAGCAAGCCTTCCACATGGCCATCGCGTCCCACAAATCTTTTTCCGAGGCGCCAAAGGGTCGAGGCACCGGTGACAATCCACCGAACCGTTTCGAGCGACTAGCCTGGAAGGATGATCCGGCCGAGGCCGATCCCGAGAATCCTGGACCGGCAACTCAGTTTTTCAAGGACACCTCCAAGTCCATCATCAGTCATAACGACAGCCCCGACATTCCCTTCGAAGCCAGCCTCAACCCCTACCGGGGCTGCGAGCACGGCTGCATCTACTGCTACGCCCGGCCCTACCACGAATATCTGGGCCTCTCCTCGGGCCTGGATTTTGAGAGCAAGATCATGGTCAAACTCAACGCTCCGGCCTTGCTCCGTAAAGAGCTCAGCGCCAAAAAGTGGGAGCCCAAGGTTTTGGTGATGAGCGGGGTGACCGATTGCTATCAACCGATCGAGCGTAAGTTAAAGATCACCCGCGGCTGCCTCGAAGTTCTGGCCGAGTTCCGCAATCCCATCGGCATCATCACCAAGAATCATATGGTCGTCCGCGACATCGATTTGCTCCAGGAATTGGCGGTGCACCAGGCCGCTTTCGTCACGATCTCGATTACGACGCTCGACGCCGAGCTGGCCCGCATCCTCGAGCCGCGAGCGGCTTCGCCGCGCCATCGATTGGAAGCGGTCGAGCAATTGGCCGCCGCCGGCATTCCGGTGAGCGTCAACGTTGCGCCGGTGATCCCGGCGCTCAATGACTCCGAGATCCCGGCCATTCTACGGGCCGCGGCCCGGGCCGGCGCTTGCCAGGCCGCATATGTCATGCTCCGCTTGCCTTACGCGGTGAAAGACCTCTTCACGGCCTGGCTGGAGGAGCATTTCCCGGATCGGAAGGAGAAGGTCCTCCATCGCCTTGAGTCGCTGCACGGTGGCAAGCTCAACGACCCGCGCTTCGGCAGCCGGATGCGCGGCGAAGGGCCCTTCGCCGAGCAGGTCCGTCAACTTTTCATGATGGGTATGAAGAAGTCGGGGATGAAGCTCCGCGAATACCGACTTTCCACCGCTTCCTTCCAACGGCCCGAGCTGGCGACTCCCCAGCTTAAGCTCTTTTAGTTCTTGAAGGCCCGCGGTCATCCCGCGATAATCCGCCCATGTCCAAACCCACCATGTCTTACCGTTCTCTTGGCCGCTGCGGCA
The DNA here is from genome assembly GCA_044869875.1 of bacterium. Lineage (GTDB taxonomy): Bacteria > UBA10199 > UBA10199 > DSSB01 > DSSB01 > DATEDP01. The sequence goes on from JBIOXX010000244.1 coordinate 1,413, forward strand.
CCAAAGTCAGCGTCTTCGGCCTCGGCGGCTGGACCACCTATGGCGGCAGCGTCAAGGATGCCGATAATATCCGCAAGATTTTGATCGGGGCCTTCGAAGCCGGGATTAATTTCTTCGACATCGCCGACGTCTACGCCCGGGGCGAATCCGAAAAGGCGATGGGCAAGGTGTTGAAAGAATTTCCGCGCCACGAGCTGGTGATCTCGAGCAAGCTTTTCTGGCCGATGAGCGAGGACGTCAACGACCGCGGCCTTTCGCGCAAACACATCATGGAGTCGATCGAAAAAAGTCTGCGGCGGATCGGCACCGATTATCTCGACATCTATTTTTGCCACCGAGCCGATCCCGAGACTCCGCTTGAAGAGACCGCCCGGGCAATGGACGACCTAGTCCACCAAGGCAAGGTGCTCTATTGGGGGACCAGCGAGTGGAGCGGCGAGCAGTTGGCCCAAGTTCACCAGCTTTGCAATGCCCGCAATCTTTACCGGCCCCAAGTCGAGCAACCTCAGTTCAGTCTCTTGGCCCGCCGTCGAGTTGAAGAAGAGGTCCGTGACGTCGCGGTCGAGAACGGCATGGGTTTGGTGGTCTGGAGTCCGCTGGCTTCGGGTCTTCTCACCGGCAAGTACGATCAAGGCCTCCCGCCGGGCAGCCGCTTGGCCGAGATGGAATGGCTCCGCGAATCGGTGATCAC
>JBIOXX010000245.1:0-2263 GCA_044869875.1 bacterium
GTCGATCAGGTTGCCGCAGCTGCAGGCAATCTTCACAGCTTTATATTCAGGATGGATGCCTTCTTTCATATAAACTCTCCAAAAATCAAAGGAGTGGCTGTTTAGCAGAAGGCCATTCGCTGTGGCAAGGCGATTCTCGGCCGGTGCTTAGGGCTTGCCGGGCGGCGGTCCCGGGTTCGGATTCTCCTCCTCGACCCCGGCGACATCGAGCAGGCCGGAGAGGAAGGTGGCGATCTCCTCGTCATTGAAGTTACCGGTCCGGCGCAGCGCCTTCGTCGTTTTTTCTATACTTTTCGGGGTCTTAGCGTCGCTAACCCCGCCCAGCCGGCTTTTCAGCCAAGCCCCTGGCTTTTTAAAGGTGCTGGTTTCGGCGAGGTCATTGTCGATCTCGGGCGGCAGCACCGCTGCGGCCGCGGCTTCGGCATCGCGAAGGAACTTGTCCTTTTTGAGATAATTCGGAATCGGCGGAAGAACCTTTCCGCCCTTGGTCTTGCCAAGCCGGCCGCCGGCGGCAGGAGCCTTCGGCTCGCCTCCCGCACCCTTGCTCAGGCGCCTAAACAAATCGCCCAGTCCCATGTCCTCATCCTAACTAATCTGGAGAAGAATGTCATTCCGAGGACCCGAATACCCAAAAGACGGGCACAAGGGGGCCGAGGAATCTCATACCGACCAAGGCTTCGCAGATCCTTTATGCCCGTCGTTTGGGTACTCGCTTTGCTCGGGATGACAAGCTAAAACAGATCCAATGCCGCCCCGACGTTGGCGACTCGGCAAAGCTCGAGGTCGGCCGGGATTTTTTCCTTGCTGCCCTTTTTGGGAAGAATCACCCGCTTGAAACCGAGCCGACTCGCCTCCTCCAAGCGGAGGGTTTCGCCGGTCACCGCCCGCACTTCGCCGTTCAATCCAACCTCGCCCAAGACCAAGGTCCTTTGGGCGAGAGCTCGACCTTGAAAACTCGAAGCCACCGCCAAGAGGACGCCCAAATCCACGCCCGGCTCATCGACGTCGAGGCCGCCGACCACGTTGAGGAAGATGTCCTGTCCGCCGAGGTGCAAGCCGACGATCTTTTCCAAGACCGCGACTAAGAGCGCCACCCGCTGGGTGTCGACGCCCACCGTCACCCGTCGCGGCATGCCGAGCGAAGTCGGCGTCACCAAGGCCTGGAGCTCGGCCAAAAGCGGCCGGGTGCCCTTGAGACTGCTCACCACCACCGAACCCGGCGCCAGCTCCGGATTTTCGGAGAGGAAAAGCTCGGAGGGATTGGTCACTTCCTGGAGACCCTGGGAACGCATCTCGTAGACCGCCAACTCGCTGACCGAGCCGAAACGGTTCTTGAAGGTGCGGAGCAAGCGAAAAGCCTGGCCGCGCTCGCCCTCGAAATAAAGGACGGTGTCGACCATGTGTTCCAAGATCTTGGGACCGGCCAGCGAGCCTTCCTTGGTGACGTGACCGACCAAGAGCACCGGCAGGCCTTTGGATTTGGCGAGATAGAGCAGCTTACCGGCACATTCTCGGACTTGGGTCACCGAGCCCGGGGCCGAGCCCAGCTCCGGCAGGTAGACCGTTTGAATCGAATCGACGACCAGGAGCTCGGGTTTCAGCGCTTCGATCTGGGGCAGGGCCCGGGAGAGATCGTTCTCGGTCATCACGTAGAGATTTTTCGATTTTACGCCGAGCCGGTCGGCGCGGAGCTTGATCTGATCGACCGATTCTTCGCCGCTCAAGTAGGCGACCTTGGCGCCGTTCTGGCTGAGCTGAGAAAGGATCTGCAAGACCAAAGTCGATTTGCCGATGCCGGGATCGCCGCCGAGCAGGATCACCGATCCCGGTACCACGCCGCCGCCAAGCAGGCGGTCGAGCTCGCTCAAGCGGGTGAGGATCCGCGGCGGCGCTTGGGTGCCGATCTCATCGAGCGGCGCCAGCTTCGATTGCAGCGAGTAGAATTGGGCGCCCGAATTTGACGCAGCTTTTGACGCGCTGGCCACTCCTTCGACGAGTGAATTCCAGGATCCGCAATCGGTGCAGCGACCCAACCATTTCGGCGATTGGTAACCGCATTGCTGACATTCGAAGAGGGTCGCGAGCTTGGCCATGGACCATTTCTATACGGCGGCCTTTTCTCGGTAGCAAGAGGCTTCAACCCTGCATTTCAAGAATGAGCCCATCGCGCCGCCGGATGGGCCAGCTCGAAGTCCAATTCGCATTCCTCACAGTAACGGCCCTCTTCCTCCTTCAAGGCGTTTCCGCAACCTTCGCAGCTCAG
>JBIOXX010000246.1:0-3603 GCA_044869875.1 bacterium
GGCCCCGAGGCCAGGATTTCCTGGACCTGAGGCTGCTTCGACCAGCGGTCGACGAGGCTGGCGATCGGGCCCTTGGTCGCGGCCAGGAGGTCGACGTCGGCCACCGTCTCGCGGCGGCGGCGCAGAGAACCCCCGATCTCGGCTCGGACCACGCCCGGCAGGCTGTGAAGAAAAGCAAGCAGCGCTTGGGCCTCGCGGAAGGCGACGTCGAAGAGGAAGCGGCCGGAATGGCTTCGCACCAGAGCGATGCCCTTCAAGATATTTTCCTGGGTCTTGGGCCCGAAGCCCTTGAGGTCGATCAGCCGGTTCTCTTTGCAGGCGTATTCCAGCTCGCCGAGGCTCTGGAGGCCGAGGCCGTCATGGAGCAGCTTGGCCTTGCGCGGGCCGAGGCCGGGGATTTTCAGCAATTCTAAAAGACCGGGCGGGACCGAGCGGCGTAATTCGTTGAGATAGGTCGAGCTGCCGGTTTGGACCATCTCGGTGATTTTTTGGGTGAGGGCCGGACCGATGCCGCGGAGCTCGGCAAGCTTGCCCGACTTAACCAAGTCGGACGGTTCCTCGGCCATGCCTTGGAGGAGTTGGGCGGCCTGCTGGTAGGCTCGGGTTTTGAAGGGATTTTCCCCCTGGATTTCGAGGAGCTCGCCCATTTCCTCAAGGGCGGCGACAATGGAGCGTTTATCCATGTTTTGCTTCTTTTTTTGCTTAAGATAAGCTTAGAACTAGCATACGAGGTCTCCATGGGTCCACGAATCTTGCTCGCTTTTTGCCTTCTGGCCTTCGCCTTTCCAGCCTTTGCCGATCCGGCCAAGCCCGAACCCACGCCCAGTGGCTTGGAGTCGGTGACGCCTTACAAAGTCGTCCGGGAAAAGAAACTGACCAATTATAAGGTCGAGATTCAGCAACGGATGACCACCGGCAAATACCCCCGAGTCGAATCGATGAAGGCCCGAATCATCCCCAACGACGGCGGGACCGTCACCCATTACACCGGGACCTGGCTGACGCCCGATCCGAAGGCCTTCGTCATCGGTTGGAAGGGCGGGCTGCTCGATTTGGATGGCGACGGCGTCGAAGATCTCCTGCTGCAAAATTACAGCGGCGGCGGCCATTGTTGTTACAACTACGTGATCTACTCGCCTTCCAAGCCGCTTCAAAAATTGGCCGACCTGCCGATGAAGGACTGCGGCGAGAAGATCAGCCTCGAAGATCTGAACGGCGACAAGAAGCTGGAGCTCATCAGCTGCAATCCCGATTTCACCTATCTCGGCGATCAGCCTTATTCGGAAAGCCCCTTTCCGCCGGCGATCTACAGCTTGAAGGGCGGCACTTACGTTCGATCCGACCGCGAGTTCCGCCAAGTCTTCATGGACGACATACAATCCCAGCGCGAGGCCCTGACCAAGGGCTACCGGCCGGCCAGTGCCCTCCAAATCGTCACCGATTATCTGATGCTCGGCGAGGAGACTCAGGCCTGGCAGGAGTTCGATACCCTGTATCAAGGCGCCGACAAGGAGAAGATTCGTCAGCAGCTGCTGGTCCGAACCGGCAAGGCCCCGGCCGGTCCGGCCGCCACTCCCAAGCCGATGGTCAGCCCATCCGCGGTGCCGCCGCCGCATCCGACCGGAGCGGCGCCCTTACCTTGGTAAATATGGGAAACTGGGTCAAAGCGGCCAAGCAGCAGGACATTGCCCCGGGTAGCGGGGTAGTGAGCGATTGTGGCGGGACTTGGGTGGCCCTGTTCAACGTCGGAGGCGAATTTCACGCGGTTCAAAACAAGTGCCCCCACCGCGGCGGCCCGCTGGGCGAGGGCGAGCTGAACGGCCAGGTGGTCACCTGTCCCTGGCATGCCTGGAGCTTCGACGTTTGCAGCGGGGTCAACGTGGAGAATCCCAACTCCAAGCTTGCCTGCTACCCGGTGAAACTGGAGAATGACGACATCTGGGTCGAGGTTTAATGGCTAACTCCGCTAAAACCGAACATCGCGCTTTCATCACCCTTCTGCTCGTGATGCTGGTGGCCGGGATTTACCTGCTCTGGCCCTTCTTCCAAACCTTGCTGATGAGCGGCGTCCTGGTCGTGCTCTTTTATCCCCTCCACATGAAGATCTTCCGGTGGGTCGGGGGAAGGACCAATCTGGCCTCGGTGCTGTCGGTGTTCGCGGTCATTCTCTTTCTTTTCGTCCCGATCGCCATTTTGCTGACCTTGGTGACCACTCAGCTCACGTCCTTGGTGGCCTCGAGCAATATCGAAATCTCCCAAACCACTTTTTCGGGTTTTCTCGATACCATCCAACAGAAGGTCTCTTTCTGGGTGGCCAAATTTGAATATCTCTCGGGCCTCGACTTCGATCTGGTGCCTTGGATTCAGCGCGGGGTTTCCCAAATCGCTCAGACCTTGGCCAAATATTCGCCGGCGGTGCTGGCCGGAACGGCCAACGTCTTCCTCCACGTCTTTATCATGATCATCGTGATGTATTATTTCTTCCGCGACGGCAGCACTTTCTTCGACCTGCTCATCAAGATCTCGCCGGTGAAGGACCAGTACGAGCGGCGGCTGGCCAAGGAGATCCGCGACACGATCAACGGCGTTTTCTACGGCAATTTCATGACCGGCTTGGTCCAGGCCGTCTTGGCCACCATCGGTTACTATTTCGCGGGAGTGCCGGCCTTCTTCGTCTGGGGCGTCATCACCTTCTTCATGTCCTTTTTGCCGATGGTCGGAACCGGCATCGTCATCGTGCCCTTGATGATCGGCCTCATGGCCCAGGGCCACGTCAAGGCCGGGATTTTTCTCGGGCTCTATGGCTTGGTCGTGATCGGTTCCAGCGACAACCTGCTCCGGCCGATGCTGACCCGCAGCAACATGCACCCGCTGATCCTCTTCCTGAGCTTCTTTGGCGGCTTGTCGGTCTTTGGACCGATCGGCATTTTGTTGGGGCCGATGGTGATGGCGATGCTGACCGCGACGGTGCGGATCTATACCAAGGACTTCACGTCCGACGGCGAGAGCAAGCTCCAGGCCAGCTAATCCGTGACTTCGTAGCTAGGTTCGGGCTGGAAGGGCTGATTGCGCTTGATCAGCGGGTGGTTGGCATTCATGGTTTGGCGGCTGACCTGGGCGGCGAAGGGGCTGGGCGGCCGGGGCCGGGCGATGCAGCGGGCGAGGCCGTGCGGAATGCATTTCTTCTTGGGCCGGGTGCCGGGCAGGACGTTGCTCTTGGGCGAATAACCGAAACGATAGGGACTGGTGACGTTGGGCTTGAAGGGCCCGGTTCGGCTGTCTTCGACCAAGGCCGAGGCCGAACCGGCCAGCAAGGTGACCGCGAAGGTCCCGAGAAACATTCCTAATAGGATGGAACGAAGCCGCGGCATGAGCGCCTTTATCGCTGCCAAACCCCTGAAAAGCAAGAAAACTTAACGAGTGTCATCCTGAGGAGCAAAGCGACGAAGGACCTGCGACTGCCCATGGTTGTCCATCTAGCTTGGGTAGTCGCAGATCCTTCACTTCGTTCAGGATGACAGGCTAACGACCGCTGTACCAGTCTTTCAGCAGCTGCTCGGCCGGCTTGCCCTTCGGCGTGAAGCCTCCGTCTTGAGCGCCGCC
>JBIOXX010000247.1:0-4460 GCA_044869875.1 bacterium
CCGGGCTACACCGTTCCGGCCGAAATCGGCCAGCCCCATCTCAAGGGCGCCTTGGCCTGGGCCCGCACCGGCGATGAAGTCAATCCTCAGCGCCGCTCCAGCGGCTCCCAATTCTACATCACCCTCGAGCCGACTCCCTTCCTTGACGGCGGCTACACGGTCTTCGGCCAAACGATCGAAGGCATGGAAGTCGTCGGGCAAATCCGGAAGGGGGATAAGATCAAGAAGGTGACGATTACGGAGAAGTAGCAAGGGGCTTCAGCCCCGCCAACAGCGCGAAGCGACGTCATCGTCGCAAACCCAATGGCGCCTTTGGCGCCAGGGCGGGCCTAAAGGCCCTTCCTACTCAAGATCTTTTGTGAAAAATTCGGCTCCGCCACTACCGCCGCCTTCGCCGCCGGCCGGGCCGGCCGCTACGCCGGTGCCGGCACCAACGTCGCCCATTTCGGCATCTCCGCCGCCTTGCACGACTTGAAGCGGAGTGTCGTAGACCGAGAGGTCGATCCACTTGGGAATGGTGAAATCCTTGGTAACGTATTTCTCGGTGGCTTTGGTCATGTAAGACAGCCAAATCGGCGCCGCAACGGAGCCGCCGGTGGCGCCGCGGCCCAGAGTCTTGATCTTCTCGTCGAAGCCGACCCATACCCCAGTGACCATATCGGGCGTGAAGCCGATGAACCAAGCATCGGTTTCGCCGTTGGTCGTTCCGGTTTTGCCGCCCGCCGGCTTTTTCAAAGCCAAGGCTCGGGTGCCGGTGCCGGCGCGAACGACGTCGCGGAGGATACTGACCATGGCCATGGCGGTCTTGGGCGTGATCGTGTAACCGGGCGGAATGTAATCGCCGTAGAGCACCTTCTTTTCATACTCGGTCAGGTTGAGGCCGTCGTCCTTGGTGGCCTTCTCGCCGGCATCGACTAAATCTTGCCGGAAACCCATCTCATCGATCGACTTTTGACCGCTGCCCATCGGCATGGTCTCGGGTTGAGTTTCGGCTGAAGCGGTGGGGCCGCTTTCGGGAGCCGCCGGCTTGGCAGCCTTATCCGGTGAGTCGCCGGCCTTCATCGGTTTGTAGCTGATTAAATAAGGAGTGCTCGAAGGAATATGCTCTTCGATGACCTTGCCGCTGGGATCGACGATCTTGGTGATGAAATAAGTCTGAGGCAAGATCCCGCCGGTGACGAAGGTGCCGTAAGCGGTGGCCAGCTCTTCGAGCAAGATGTCGTTGGCGCCGAGAGCCATCGAGTAATATTTGAAGATCGGCGTTTTAAGCCCGAGCTTGCGCATGAAGGCGTCGGCGTAGTGGGTGCCGATGTCCATCAGGATCCGGACGGTGACGACGTTGCGGGAGTTGACCAGGGCGTTTCGGAAAGCCGTCGGGCCGTAATATTTTCCGCCGTAGTTCTTCGGCTTCCAGAATTTGCCGGGCGATTCTTCGTAAACGATCGGCGAATCCATCACCACCGTGCTCGGCGTGTAGCCCTTGTCGAGAGCCGCGGCGTAGATCAGCGGCTTGATCGAAGATCCGGGCTGGCGCAGGGCTTGGGTGGCCCGGTTGAACTCGCTCTTGGAGAAGTCGCGGCCGCCGATGATGGCCTTCACCGCACCGCCGAAGGGCTCGTAGGAGAAGACCGCAGCCTGGACTTCGGAAGATTGGTCGAGGACGAAGGCATTGGCCGTGGTCAGCGCCGACTTCGCGCCCTTGGCCGCCGCGGCCGTCTTCACCTTGACCTCGATCACGTCGCCGGCCGTCGGCTGCCAAGGCTTGGCACCATGAGCCGGAGTCTTGGACCAGGCCAGGTCTTCCTTGGAGATGAATCCGTCGTTGCGCCCGATCAGGATCTTGATGCCGCGGTCATTGACGTCGGTCACCACGCCTAAATAGCGCTGTTCGGGCTTGAGCGGTGTCGACTCGGCCATCGCCTTTTTGTAGCCGGGATCGGAGAAGGAATCGACTTCGCCGGTGTCTTTCAGGAGACCGATATGCACTTTGTTGCCAAAGGCGATGATCTCGTCGCGAGTGGCCAAATGCTGGAGCGGTCCGCGGAAACCGAAGCGCTTGGCGTAGTTGTCGGTGCCATCGACGACGGCCTGCTGGGCGGCTTCGTTCATCTCTAAGTTGGCGGTGGTGTAGATCTTCCAGCCGCCGGTGTAGAGGTCGTTGCCGTACTTCTTTTGAAGGTAACGCCGGACGTGCTCGACGAAATAGGGCGCGTACTTGGCGTTGAGATCCTTGTCGACGCCGGCCTCGTAGATCTTGAGCTGAAACTTCTTGGCGGCTTCGCCTTCGTCCTTGGTGGCGTAGCCTTCGTCGATCATTCGGTCGATGACGTAATGTTGGCGCTGGACCGAGCGCTGGGCATTGACCAGCGGATTGAACAGCGAAGGGGCCTTGGCCAAGCCGACGATCATGGCGATTTCGGCGAGATTGAGTTCCTCGAGATTCTTATGGAAGTAGTTCCGGGCCGCGGCTCCGACGCCGTAAGCGCGGTTTCCGAAGAAAGTCTGGTTGAGATAGATGTAAAGGATCTGATCCTTGTTGAGGTTCTGCTCGATTCGGGTCGCGAGAATCGCTTCCTTGATCTTGCGGTCGTAAGTTCGCTCGGGGCTGAGGAGCAGGGCCTTGGTGACCTGCTGAGTGATGGTGGAAGCGCCTTGGACGACATGGCCGGCTTGCAAATTGGTGATGAAAGCCCGGGCGATGCCGTAAGGATCGACGCCCGAATGCTGGAAGAAGCGGTCGTCCTCGCTGGCGACGAAGCCTTCGATCATCTTCTTCGGAATCTTCTCGATCGGGGTCAGGATCCGGGCCTCGGTCCAAAACTCGCCGATCTTGGTGCCGGCGTCGTCATAAACTTCGGCCATGACCGGCGGCCGGTAATCCTCGATTTTGTCGAGCTTGGGCAGGTCGGCGGCAATATGAAGATAGAAGGCGTAGCCGGCGACCCCAGCCATCACCGCTAAAACGACCAAGGCGACGCCGCCCCAGAGGAAGAAACGGAAAAGTCGTGAAAGAAAGGATCTTTTGGGGGCTTTAGGAGAGCTGGCCATAGGTTTTTTCAAGAGCCTGCTAGCATGCAGGGGGAGGCCCCGCAATAGGAATAACGGTCAATTTCCGGCTTTGGGTCGAGAAAAGCCCTGACATTGCTTGACCTTTCCACCGCCGGCCTTTACACCTTTCGAATAAGCACAGAATATTCACCATAGGGAATTCTGCTCGAAAAGGAGATTTTATGAAACGCTCGTTGAAGGTTTGGCTTCTCTTAGGCGCCTTGCTTTCGGGCGGTGGTTTCGCCTGCAAGAAGGCTGAAAAAGCGCCGTCTCCCGAAGCTACCGACACCAAAACCCTCGCGCCGACCGGTGCGGAAGGGGCTGCTGCTCCGGAGCTTCCGCCTCCGCCACCCCCACCGCCGCCTCCTCCGGCGCCTTCGTTGACGCCACCGCCTCCGGCCCCAATCGCCACTCCCTCGGCGATCACTCCGCCGAGCGGCTCTGCGATTCCCCCGACGGCGGCCACCACACCGAGCCTTCCGGCCGGAACTCCCAGCCCGACCAGCAAGGATTTAGGAACCACGACGCCAGCGGCGCCCACCATGCCGAGCATGCCGACTGAGCCGGTTCCCGGCCCCGCGGCTTTGCCGCCACCTCCAGCGCCGCCGGCACCTCCGATGGGTTCGAGCCCGGCCGCGCCGAGCGCTCCCAGTGCTCCGACGGCTCCCGCAGCCCCAGCCGCACCGGCAGCGCCTGCTGCCCCCTCGGCTCCGGCCAGCTGGTAAGCTAAAACCGATTATACAAAAAAAACCCGTTCCGATTGGAACGGGTTTTTCTTTCTCATCTACCGAAAAGCTAAATTTTGAAAACGTTGGTCGCTTGCGGACCTTTGGCGCCGGTACTCAAATCGAACTCGACTGTCTGACCTTCGGAGAGGGTCTTGTAGCCTTCGCCGGAGATGGCAGAGTAGTGAACGAACACGTCCTGTCCGTTGTCCTGCTCGATAAAGCCGAAGCCTTTATTGTTATTGAACCACTTCACCTTACCGCGTTCACGATCTGCCATAGTTACCTCCGTAAAAAAAATGCAGCACTTGAATTAGGCGAGGTCAGCAACGGATTTGCCGCTGAAGATTTGCCTCGCATTCATTCAGGTACTGCATCATCGTTAAAACGCCCTTCGCTTCCATGGCTATGAGGCGAAGAGTGGTGTTGCTTAAGGTTGGGATGGATTCCCAGAGGCGCGGGCTAACTTAGCCCTCATTTGTTGTCAACAGGGGACTGAGTCGGGCTGGGCTTTTCGGCCGGAGAGTCGAGGACGACGAAAACCTCATTGGGCCGCATATAGCCGAAGCGTTCTCGGGCTAAGTATTCGAGATAGCGGGGGTCCTTCAACCGCTCGACCTCGGCTCGAAGCTCTTCCTGCTGGTTCAAGAGGTCGGTGTTTTCACCTTGGAGAGTTCTGTACAGAGT